>NZ_JAGUUD010000056.1:0-53970 GCF_020177535.1 Paraburkholderia sp. XV
CGCCCCGCACAGGGGCGACGCGTGAAGCACGCTAACGTAACGCGGATGCCAGCGAAGCGCGGATGCCAGCAAAAGCAAAAGCAAATCCCGGATGCCAGCGCAAAAGCAAAAGCAATTCCCGAATACCAGCACAAAGGCAAAAAACCGAAAACGCACGCCCTCGTTCAAGGGCCCTTAACCCGCAACAACTCCTCCGTATCGATTCTCCGCACTTCCCCATGCCGCGCCTCGACGGCTTTCACGAGATCATACGTACCGCCCGGCCCGTCGCCGCGCTTACCGTCCCACACACACAGCAACCGAAGCACATTCGCGCGAACACTCTCGGCATCCGACAACATCAGCAAATTGTTGCGCGTGAACGCATCGTCGCCCGGCGCCAAAGGCCCCAACACATCATCGGCAAAAATACACCCCGTCGCTTCAGTCACGCGACGATACAGCGCCACCCACCGCTCCCCGCCCGTCGCGACCGATCGCTCGATGAAAGTCCCTTCATCGAAAGGCAGATAGACGCGCAGCGTCACGCCCCGGTCGAGCGCGGCGCTCGCGAACAGCAGATCGCCGCCGCACGCGGCACTGCACAGTCCGATGTCCCCCGCGCCCGCGCCTATCGCGTCCAGTTCGCCCGCAATGGCCCGCGCGACCAATTCCTCGAGACGCGCAGGGAACCGCTCGGAAGCGCGCCCTGGCGCATCGATCATATGGCCGCAAAAGAGCACGACCTGGTTTGCACTGGCACCCGTCATCCAAGTTCACCTCGTTCCGTTGCGCGCGGCACCGCGCCATCACCCACCATGCAACGCTAACAGGACACGGCGCGCTCTGCTTTAATAAAAGAGCATTTGAATTGCAGGATCGGCTCGCCGTTCAACCCGATGAGGGAGGAATCGTTCGATGCGGCCCATTTTCATCAGTTACCGGCGCGAGGATACGGAAGGCCAGGCTGGCCGCCTGTTCGAATCGTTGCGCGAAGTGTTCGGCGAACACACCGTCTTCATGGACGTTGCAACGATCGAGCCGGGCGCCGACTTCCGGCGCGCAATCGAGACCAACATCGACAAGTGCGCCGTACTGCTCGCGCTGATCGGACGGACCTGGCTCACCGTCACAGACCGGGAAGGCAAACGGCGCATCGACAATCCAAACGACTTCGTGCGGCTCGAAACGTCGTCGGCGCTCAAGCGCGACGTGACCGTGATACCCGTGCTGGTGCAAGGTGCGACGATGCCGCAGGAAGCCGATCTGCCCGCCGATATCAAGGACCTCGCCTACCGCAATGCCTTCGAGCTGACACACGCACGCTGGGACAGCGACGTGGAGCTGCTGATCCGGACCTTGCGCACGCGCGCAGTCGACGCCCCCGGCGAGCCCGCCTCCGCCGCCACGCCGCACGCAATACCCAGCCCGAACGCAAACGCGGGCAAAGGTCACGCGCACATATGGACGATCGGCGGCGCGGTCGCGGCCGTCGCCCTGATGGGCGCAGTCGTATTGAAGATCTCAGGGTCTGCTCACGAGGCAAAAGCGAACCCGGCTATTGTCGCATCGGAGCCCGTCCCGGCGACGACGGCGTCGACGCCCGGCAATCAGGCGGGCAAAGGCGATCAGATGGTGTCGAAGAAGGCTTTGCAGCGGGCCGCGCACGATCGCGGCGCGTGCGTCAAGCCGTTCGTCTGGCGCCAGGCGCAACCCCGCGACAAGGTGTGCGTGACGCCCGACACGCAATCGCGCATCCTCGCCGAAAACCGCGCCGCCTCGGACAACCGCATGCCGAACGGCGGCGCCTATGGGCCGGACACCTGCAAACAGGGCTTCGTGTGGCGCGCGGCGTTCGACGGCGACACCGTGTGCGTGACGCCCGAATCGCGGCAGATGACGGCCGACGACAATATGCTCGGCGCACGGCGAATCGTGCCGTTGCCGCAGTAAGCGCGCGCGCCGGTTTCTCCGAAGGCAAAAAAAAGCCCCGGATTCTTGCGAATCCGGGGCCAATCCCATGTCAAGGAGTTCTCATGGAGGAGACGGTTTCATCTTAGCGCCCGCCCGTCCCCGTTCCAACGAAGCCTTTTGCACAAGCAATCCACGCCGCCGCGCGCAGCCGATAACCCTTTCGCCGTTATATCGTTAGAACAAAAAGTCGTTTCCCGCTGGTACGATCGGTCACTAACATGGCGGTTCAGGTCCAGAGGCCCGTTCGCATGGGACACGCCACAGGCGTCGAACATGCATCCGGCCGGCCGCCACTGCAGCAAGGAGCTTGAAGTTGACCCGTTTCGACCAGAACCGCCGCCCGCTCGTGATCGGCATCGGCGGCACCACGCGCGCTGCATCGTCTACTGAGCGCGCGCTCGGCTTTGCGCTGCGCGGCGCGGAACAGGCGGGCGCACGTACGCGTCTGTTTGGCGGCACATTCCTGCACAGCCTGCCGCACTATGCGCCCGAAAGCACCCAACGCACCGACGAACAGATCGAGTTGATCGAGGCCGTGCGTCACGCCGACGCGCTCATCATCGCGACACCCGGTTATCACGGCGGCGTGTCCGGCCTCGTGAAAAATGCGCTCGACACGCTCGAAGAACTGCGTGCCGACGAGCGCCCGTACCTCGACGGCCGCGCGGTCGGCTGCATCGTCACCGCATATGGGTGGCAGGCGGCGGGCTCGGTGCTGACGTCGCTGCGCTCCATCGTGCATGCGTTGCGCGGCTGGCCAACGCCGTTCGGCGCGGGCATCAACACGCTCGAAACGCGTTTCGAATCCGCCGATACCTGCTCCGATCCGAAGGTGGTCGAACAGCTGTCGATAGTCGGCCAGCAGGCCTCGCAATTCGCGCTCGCGTTCCGCTCGCATCACGCCTCACATCACGCGGACGGCGCCGGCGCGGCCTCCGCCACGCCGGCGAGCGACGCCGACGACACGCGACCCAAGCGCGTTCTCGCACTGGCGAACTGATTCGCCGCCTCCGCACGCGCAATGCCATGTGCCGCATCCAGACGGCGCCCGGCATTGCGCGTGCGCGTCAACGCTGCGTCAACGCTTCTTCACGCTCACGCCGCCCGCTCATACCATGCAGCCGCAGTGTCTCGCTGCGTGCGCTGGCCAACACGCGCGGCGACGCGATCGTGGTCAAAACAACAGACCGGCCGCCCCCGCCGCCGCATCATCGCGACAACGCACGCGATAACGCCTCATCCAGATCCCCGCAGACCGTTCCCTGGCCGCCCGTGATTTGCTTGCGACGAATGATTGGTTCACGCGCTCCACGGCCCAGCCTACGCTAGTCCCTGCCCGCTTCGATTAACTGATCGCCGTGCTGCGCGCCATTCGTCGCGGGGAGGCGATCGAACATGAAACAGATGAACAGACATATCCGCTACAAGGGCTACGAAGTGGCCCCCGCTGCACAGCGCCTGCCCAACGGGCTCTTCGCAGCGAACCTCACCATCGAGAAAGCCACGGCCGCCAGCGGCGGACACGCCTACTCGTTCGACGCGCTCGACTATTTCTTCGACGAAGAGCACGCGCTTGCGTATGCGTTCCGTTGGGGCCGGCTCTGGATCGACAGCCATCAGTAAGCACGCAGGCCCATTGCAATTTTTGACGGCACGCAGCGCGTAAAGACGTCCCGCAGCACGGCGCATGCCCGCTCGACGCCACAAATTGACGGGTTATGACAGAATAGGCGGAATAACTAGCCACGTTTCCGCCTGACATGTCAGACACCCTGGTAACAGAAGCAGAGGCCGCTCACGATCACGCGCTGCGCAACTGGACCTTCGATGGCCACGCACGCATGCGGGTCGGCTCCGACGAACACAAGCAGATGTTCTGCCGGATGCTTCTAGAAACGCATAACCCTTACAAGCCAGCCGTTATCGACTGGCCGCAATTGCCGCCCGATGCGCTCAAGCGCATCACGTCCCTGCCGATCTGGGACATCGCCGTGCAGACGGAAGGCCGCGCGTCGATTCGCGTCGCCACATATGCCGCGCAGGTGCAGGACCCGCTGATCCGCGAAGCGATCGAAATGGACGCGGCTGAAGAGGCGCGCCACAAGCACGTTTTGTCGCGCCTGGTCGCCGCCTACGGCATCGAGCTCGCGCCCGAACCGCAGTATCCCGCCCCCCGCGACGCCGAATGGGCGTGGATGTTCACGGGCTACAGCGAGTGCATCGACAGTTTCTTCGCGTTCGGGCTGTTCCGCTCCGCGCAGCTGTCGGGCTATTTCCCGGAAGAACTGGTCGAAACCTTCGAGCCCGTGATTCAGGAAGAAGCGCGCCACATTCTCTTTTTCGTCAACTGGGTCGCTTGGTATCGCCGCACGATGCCGTGGTGGCGCCGGCCGTGGCACTCGCTGCGCGTCGGCGCGATCTGGGTCAAGCTGATCTGGGACCGCGTCGCGATTGCGAAGGGCATCGACTCGGACGGCGTCGCGCACGACTCGAACTTCCTGCCCGCCAATAGCTCGACGATCGGCCAGGCACTCTCGACGCGTCAGCTGATCGAACTCTGTCTCCAGGAAAACGACCAACGGATGGCCGGCTACGACAAGCGGCTAGTCCGTCCGGCGCTCGTTCCCGCGCTCGCGCGCCTCGCGCTGCGCCTGATGCGCAAGTAGGCCGCCGCAGGCGCGAGCAGCGGCACGATTGCTGAAGCACATCGGCGAGCCGCGCGCGCCGGCGCACTTACGACACGTATCAATCCAGGGAGACAGACCACATGCAATGGACCGTCGATGAGCAACTCGCGCTGAGCGCAACGCAGGCCGTTGCCGCCATCCAGTCCGGCCGGCTCGACGCACTCGACTACGTCGCAACCCTGCTCGCGCGCGCCGCAGCACTCGGCACGCTCAATGCGTTCACCGCCATCGACATGGAAGGCGCGCTCGCCGCCGCGAAGCGCATCGACGCGCTCCCGCCCGACGAAAAAGCCCGGCTACCGCTCGCGGGCCTGCCCGTCGTCATCAAGGACAACATCAACACGGCGGGTCTGCTGACCTCGGCGGGCACGCCCGCGCTCGACGGGTTCAAGCCGAAAACGGACGCGCCCTCCGTGCGCAAGCTGATCGACGCGGGCGCGATCGTGCTCGGCAAGACCAACATGCACGAACTCGCGTTCGGCATCACGAGCGCGAATCTGGCCCCGCATGCGGGCGTCGTGCGCAATCCTTACGACCCGTCGCTGATCGCGGGCGGCTCGTCAGGCGGCACGGCCGTTGCCGTCGCCGCGCGCGTGTGCCCTGCCGGCCTCGGCAGCGACACGGGCGGTTCGACGCGCATTCCCGCCGCGCTCACGGGGATTGCGGGCTTCCGCCCGTCGGTGGGCAACGGCGGCGCCGAGCGCCGCTATCACGACCCGCATGCCGTTGTCCCGATCAGCCACACGCGCGATACCGTCGGGCCGATGGCACGCACGGTCGCCGACGTCGCGCTGCTCGACGGCGTGATTACGGGCGATACCGCGCTGCCCGACGTGCCGTTGCCGGCGCTGCGCATCGGCTTGCCCGAACCGCTGTGGGCCGATCTCGAAGGCGCGACGGAAGACGTCGCACGCGCCGCGCTGACGACGCTCGCTGCCGCGGGCGTCACGTTCGTGCCCGTCGCGATGCCCGACCTGCTGCGGCTCAACGAGCAAACGGGCGGTCCGATCGCGATCCACGAAGCGCTCGACGACGTGCGCGACTACCTCGTCGCCAACGATGCGCCCGTCCGGACGGTCGGCGAGCTCGCGGCGCGCATCGCCAGCCCGGACGTGCGCAATATCTACGACGTCGTGCTGGCGGGCGCGCTGGCGCAGCACTATGCCGACGCGATGAACACGTGGCGTCCGCAATTGCAACGGCATTATGCGGACACGTTCGCGGCCGAACGCCTCGACGCACTGCTTTTTCCGACCACACGCCTTGCCGCCGTGCCGATCGACGAAGTGAACGGCTCGTCCGTCGTGTCGATCGACGGCGCGCCCGCCATCGACGAAATGACCGCCTATCTGCGCAATACCGATCCCGCCAGCAACGCCGGCATCCCGGGCCTGTCGCTGCCCGCCGGCCTGACGCAGGACGGCTTGCCCGTAGGCATCGAACTGGATGGACCGCTTGGCAGCGACCGCCGGCTGCTTGCCATCGGCATTGCGTTCGAAGCGCTGCTCGGCGCGGTCCCCGCCCCGACTATCTGACGCCTCATGATCCGACCACGCATCAGGCACCTCGCGGCGCTCGCCGTCGCGCTGTGCACGTCCGGCTGTGCGCTCATCGCCGCCGCCGATCCCAACGCGCTCTGGAAGATCGTCGATCACCAGTGCGTGCCCGCCGCGCGCGCGTCGGGCGGCGCGGGCTTCTGCACGGCCGTCAATCTGCCCGGACGCTACGCGATCCTCAAGGACATCAACGGCAACACGCAATATTTGCTGATTCCGACGGACCGCGTGGCGGGCATCGAGAGCCCGAGCGTGCTCGCCGCCGATGCGCCCGACTACTGGGCCGACGCGTGGGCCGCGCGGCAGTACGTCGGATCGCGCATCGGCCTGACGTTTCCGCCCGATCAGCTCGGCCTCGAAATCAACTCGCAGTTCCGCCGCACGCAGAACCAGTTGCATATTCATATGGACTGCATGCAGGACGACATCATCAAGGACCTCGCGCGCTTTCGCACGATCGAGCCGGGCCAGTGGCACTGGACGAAGCTCGACGGCAGCGCGTACCGCGTGATGCGCGTGCTGTCGCTGACGGGCGACAACGACCCGTTCCGCATCGTCGCACGCGACCGGCAAGGCAGTGACGCGATGGCGCAGCAGACCATCCTCGTGACGGGCGCGGGGCCGAAGGACAGCGACGGCTGGCTGGTCGTCAACAGCGGCCTGGAACTCGACGACGGCAGCGGCACGGCGGAGGGCATGCTCGATCACGCGTGCAGAATCGGCATGCATCGGTAAAAGCGCTGAGCATTTGTTCAATACGCCCGTATAACGGGAGCCAAATCCGCTTTACTCACAAGCTTTGCCGAACAAATTGGTTCGGCGACGGCGGATGCGCCTTTAGGATCGGTGAACTGCAATACGACCGATCCGCCGATGTCTTTCTATCTCGACGACGCACAACGCCACGCGCTCACGCAACGCCGCAACAGCTTCACATGGCGCACCGAATGGCCGACGTGGCTCCTGATCGGGGCGATCTACGGCGGATGGTTTTTCATCGCGAGCCACGCGCGCGGGTTGGGTCTGAGCATTGCGATTCCGCTGCTCGCCGTGTTCAGCGCGTGGTACATGTCGCTGCAGCATGAGTTGCTGCACGGGCATCCGACGCGCTCGCCGTTCGTCAACGGACTGATCGGGTTTGCGCCGCTCGCCGTGTGGTTTCCGTATCGGGTGTATCGCGATCTGCATTTGCAGCATCACGACGATGCGCATCTGACGCATCCCGAAGTCGATCCTGAAAGTTATTTTGTTAGTCGCGAGGCCTGGCGGCAGGCGGGGATGCTCACCCGTGTGCTGCTGATTGCGCGGAATACTTTCGCGGGGCGGCTGTTGCTCGGGCCGGCGTTTTCGATTGCGGCGACGTCGACGCAGGCGTTGCGGAAGGTTGCCCGGGGTGATTGGGCTGATGTGCCTGCGTGGGCGGCGCATATTGCGGCGCTTGTTGTGCTCGCTGTCTGGCTTGATCGTCAGTGCGGGATTGCGCCTTGGCTGTTTATCGCGGGGGTCGGGTATCCGGCGCTGGCGTTGAGTTCCGTGCGTTCGTTTCAGGAGCATCGCGATGCGGAGTTGCATGAGCATCGATCGGTGATCAACGAGGCTGCGTGGTGCTGGCGTCTACTGTTTCTGAATAATAACTACCATCTGGTTCATCACGACTTGCCGCATGTGCCGTGGTTTGCCCTGCGGAAAGTTTATGACGCGTCCCGGCAGCAGTATATAGAGCGCTCGGGAGGATTTCTGGTAAAGGGCTATAGCGAGTGGTTGAGACGTTATTCGTTCGCCAGGATCGCGCATCCGGTTTATGGAGACCCGTCCGGTTTGATCTGGGACAGTCCGTTCGCTTCCGATCAGTTCGCGGGTAAATTACGGGTGAAATCTATGCGAGTTGTCCGTCGAGGAGAACTCCACGAGGCCGACCTGCCCGCGGTTGCTGAACGCCAAACCGCAAGACAGATCCTATAAGATTCGCGACCGCGATTCCATGTATCAACGGGTGTCGGTCTCGGGTTCGAAGGTATGGAGATCTGACTACCGAACTGACCGAATCCGGAAATTCGCTAATTGCGGTGACGAAGCTCGTGTACTGCGTAGCTAGCTGCAAGGACGCCGACTAGTATCGCCGCTACCGACACCGACTCGGTGAACTGTCCAGCTGACGCCGAAAACTTCGCGTCACACCAGAGCCCCAGGCCCACCGACGTAATGATCAGACCGAACGCAACGCCCCACACCGGACCAGCCTTGCCTGATTCGAGTTTGTGAGAAAGCTTCATCGTAATTCTCCCCGCAACAAATACGCGCTGGTCAATCAGCGCTTCATGCTTTCAGCGCGTGCGCCGCGACTGGACCGTGTGCCGGGCAGTCAACAGCGCGCCGCCTTCCAACGCAACGAACAATACGATATATACCGTTTTCAAAATTTCCTGTCATTCCTTCAGAGCGTCGCCATGGTCACGCCCTCCGCGTCGGCACACGACAGACCATGGCCTGCAGCGGCCCCGCCGTACCCATGTGTGCCCGCTACGACGCTACGCCGCCACGACGCTCGCTGCGCGCTCGTCTGGCGCCGCATTTTCAGCGGCCTCACTGAGGCTCACCTGCGATGCGCCAGTAACATGCACGATTTGGCACGGCGGCTTCGGCATCGGCTCGTCGTCGGCAAAGGCGGTGGCGCAGCGCCTGGCAAACGCCAGCGCCGATTGCCGGTTGGCGAAGTAGCCCAGATCGCCCAGCGAAGTCGCTTCGCCATCTTCCTCGAGGCAGCGCGCACCGACACCGCCCCGACCACGGCGGGATTGGTCGCCGCGGTCGCCACCCATACGACGTCTTTCAGCGACTCCGGCAAACCATGATTGACGATGATGGCCGACACGCCGAGGCTGATTGCCTGCTGAATCTGCTCGCGCTGTTCCGACGCATCCTGACGGCCTTCATAGATGCGCAAGTTCCTTCCGCTGCGCCGGACGTGCTGACGGGCATTCGTATCGGCCTGGGCGTCGGCTGGTCGGTACTGGTTGCCGCGGAACTGATCGCGGCCACGCGCGGGCTCGGCTTCATGATCCAGTCCGCCGGGCAGTTTCTGGAAACCGATGTGGTCATCATGGGCATCATCTTGATCGCGCTGCCGTCATTGCCCGCCCCGACGCATGCCAGACCTGCTTCATGTGCGAGCTGTACTGCCTCGCCGACGCGCTGTACGTGCACCCGTTCGCGAACGAGCACGTGGCCGTCGACGAGGCACAGCTCGCGCGCGAAGGCGCGCTTGGCGCCTACGGCCGTTCGCTCGGCTGGAAGCGGGCACGCGCAGGCGGCACCGGGCGCGATGAAACACATCGCCTGTTCGAACTTGGCGTGACGTAGGGCACAGATCCGCTCCAGTCCGCCGGAAATCGCCCGCCACGGTGGAATGCATATACCTCAAACGCATATGCATTCGACGATCGCTTGTTTTACGGCGCAGCGGCGCGACGCTAAGCTCGGAGTCCGCCATCGACTTTCCATGGCTTCACCGCCTACGCTCATCATGCCGACCTCCGCCGAACAGGCCGCCGACTGGCTGCTCTCCGGACTCGAACTGCGCAGCACCCTGTTTCACGTAGGGCGCTACTGCGGGGCGTATCGCGCGTCGACGGCGGGACATCAGCGCGCGAGCTTTCATCTGGTGCTGGAAGGCACGTGCTGGCTTCATCTCCCCGCCAAAGAAGGCCGCGCCGCGCAAAGCACACGGCTCGTCGCGGGCGACGCCGTGTTCCTGATGCACGACATGGCACATTGCCTGACGCCCGCCCCCAACGCTCCATCCGACGACGAATACGCTGTGCGTATCGGCGCCATGATGCCGCTCGACACGCTCGACGGTTCACACGATGGCATCGCGCTGGCGTGCGGCTTCTTCGAATTCCGTTCCGATCTCGGCGAAGCGATCACCGGTCTGCTGCCCGATCACATCCTCGCACGCCATGACGACACGAAGCTGGCCGGCGCGCGCACGCTATTCGATCTGATCCGCGTGGAAGCCGCCCGTGCCCAAGACGCACCCTCGCCGCTCATCAATCGTCTGACGGACGCGCTGTTCTTCTATGCACTGCGCGCCGTCGCGAGCGCCGACGATTTCGCGCCGGGCCTGTGGTCGGTGATGCGGCGCTCTGAATTTACGCCGCTCGTCAGCGCGATCATCGAGAAACCCGGCGACGACTGGACCACACACACGATGGCGGCGTTTTGCCACATGTCGCGCGCGCGTTTCTGCAAGCAGTTTGCGCAAGTGTGCGGACAACCTCCTGCGCAGTTTCTCGCGCTGCTGCGCATGAAGGTCGCGGCGGAAATGTTGAGGCACGGCGCATCCACCCTCAGCACGGCGGAGCACGTCGGCTATCAGTCGGAATCCGCCTTTGCACAGGCCTTCAAACGCGTCACGGGCCTGCCGCCGGGTACATGTCGCCGCGAGCCCGCAGGCGTCGCACAGACGCCCGTCCATTGAGTTGAGACGAATGCGCATGAAAGCGAGACGGCGGCGCATTGCCGGCTCGGGTGGCGGCGTCAACAATGAGGCTTTCCGATCGAGGATGCCATGAGCCGTCTGCCTCTCCAAACCATCGAAAGCGCGCCCGAAGCCAGCCGCCCGTTTCTTCAGAAGTCGCAAGCCGCGAATGGCTTTCTGCCGAATCTGGTTGCGGCCCTTGCCAATGCGCCCACTGCACTCGAGACCTATCTGACCGTCGGCGAAATCAATTCACGCAGCGGTCTCACGCTGGCCGAACGCGAAGTCGTGCAAATCACGGCCGCCGCGATTCACGGCTGCGGTTTTTGTGTCGCCGGCCATACGGCTGTCGCGCTGAAGAAGGCGCAATTGCCCGAAGCGATTGTGGATGAAATCCGTGCGCAAGGCACCGTGTCCGACGTGCGTCTGCATGCCGTTGCCGCGTTCGCGCGTGAAGTGATCGCCACGCGTGGCGCCGTGTCCGACGAAGCCTTCGCCGCGTTCAAATCCGCCGGTTACAGCGACGCCAACGCACTCGAAGTGATTCTCGGCGTGAGCCTAGCGACGCTGTGCAACTTCGCGAACAACCTGGCGCGCAACGAGTTGAATCCGCAGCTCGAAGCGTATCGCTGGGAGCCGAAGGCGCAGGCCGCATGAGCGGGCCCGTGAGCTTCGAGGCGCTCGACGCGTGGCTCGACGCGAACGCCGAGGCACTCGACGTCGACGCATCCCGTGCGTCAGAGGTGCTGCCGCAACTGGTGCGCTCGCGTGCCGTTGCGGCGGGCGTGCCCGAAGCGCTGGGCGGCGCGGGCGGCAGCATCGCGGACGCAATCGATACGGTCGCCGCCGTCGCACAACGCTCGCTGACCGCGGCCTTCGTTCTGTGGGGGCATCGCACCTTCATCGAATACGTGTTGCAAAGCGAGAACGAGGCACTGCGCACACGGTGGCTGGCAGCGCTTCTGGCGGGCGAGATCGCGGGCGCTACAGGGTTGTCGAATGCGATGAAGTATCTGTCCGATATCGAGCCCTTGCAGATGCACGCGGCACGCAGCGGCGACGCATTCGCGCTGAACGGCAGCCTGCCGTGGATCACTAACCTGCGGCGTGAAGGCTTCATCGCCGCCGCAGCCTTCGATCACGACGACGGCTCGCCGCCCTCCATCTTTGCAATCCCGCACGATGCACCCGGCGTCGAGCGCAGCGACGATCTCGACCTGATCGCCCTGCGCGCGAGCAATACGGCTGCGCTGCGCGTCAACGGCACGGTGCTCGACGACACGTATCGCCTCGCCGCCAACGCACCCGTTTGGCTCGCCCGGGTGCGTCCGGCATTTCTCGGCCTGCAATGCGGAATGTCGATCGGACTCGCGCGACGCGCGTTGCTCGCCACGCTGGAAGCGAGCGAAGCGTCGCGCGGATCGATCCATGAAGAAATTCACGAGCTGGAAGCGACACTCGCCAATCAGTCGTCGCAACTGAAGCAGGGCGTGCTCGACGGCACCTTCTTCAACGCGCCCGCAACGATGTTCGAACTGCGCATCGCACTCGTCGATACCGTCACGCAAGCCGTCTCGCTCGAAGTGCAGGCGACGGGTGGGCGCGGTTATCTGCGTGGTCAGAGCGGCGGCGCGCGGCGTGTGCGCGAGGCATCGTTCATTCCCATCGTGACGCCGAGCCTCGTGCAACTGAAGTCGCAACTCGCGCGGCATCGACGGGCGGCAGCGGCATGACGCAAGGCGCGCATATCGTCGCGAGCGGCGTCACACTGCGCTATGCCACGCGCGGTGTGCTGAATGGCGTCGACCTGGCGGTCGCGCCGGGCGAACTCGTTGCGCTGCTCGGACCGAGCGGTTGCGGCAAGTCGTCGCTATTGCGGGCCATCGCGGGCCTGACGCGAACCACGTCCGGCGCGATTCGCGTCGATGGCGCAACGGTCGATGGACCGCGCCCCGAAGTCGCTCTCGCGTTTCAGGATCCGTGTCTGCTGCCGTGGCTCACGGTCGAGCGCAACGTGGCTTTCGGGCTGACCTTCGCGCGTCAACCGCAACTCGCGCGCACGGTCCGCAAGGAACGCGTGACGAAAGCGCTGGCCGCCGTCGGGCTGGAACATGCCCGTCACTGGCTGCCGTCGCAGCTCTCCGGCGGCATGGCGCAGCGCGTCGCGCTGGCACGCTGCCTCGCGCGCGAGCCACGCGCATTGCTGCTCGATGAACCGTTCGGCGCGCTGGACGAAGTGACCCGCGCCGACATGCAGCAGCTTCTGGTCGCCGCCGTGCGCAACACAGGCGCATCCGCGCTGTTCGTCACGCACGACATCGACGAAGCGCTGCTGGTCGCCGATCAGATCGTGCTGCTCGGCAATCGCGGCACGCTCGTCGGACGCTGGGCAATCGAACTGCCGCAGCCGCGCCACACCCAGTTGCGCTCGCTCGGCGAGTTGCGCATATCCATCCTTCAGGCGCTGCAAAACTCGATATCAGCGGCAGCCTGAATCCGGCACACACAAGCGGGGAATCTTCATGTGCAACGTACCGATGTCACGACGCGAATGGCTCAAGCTCGCGTCACTCTTCACCGTCGCAGGCGCGGCGCCGCTGCTGAAATCGCTCGACGCGCGCGCTGCCGTCGATCCCGATGCGCCCGTGCGCATCGGCTACCTGCCCATCACCGATGCAACGCCGCTGCTCGTCGCCCATAACAACGGGTATTTCGACGCAGCAGGCGTCCGGGCGGAAAAGCCCACGCTGTTGCGCAGTTGGGCGCAACTCGTCGAGGCATTCCTGTCGGGACAGGTCAACGTGGTGCATCTGCTTTCTCCGATGACAGTGTGGGCACGCTATGGCAGCAAGGCACCCGCGAAGGTGGTGGCATGGAATCACGTGAACGGATCGGCATTGACGGTTTCGCCCGAGGTAAACACGGTGGCGGATCTCGGCGGCAAAACGGTTGCCGTGCCGTTCTGGTATTCGGTGCATAACGTCGTGCTGCAAGACCTGTTGCGCGCGCAGGGCCTCACGCCCGTGCTGAAGCATTCGGGTACGCCCGGGCCGAAGGAAGTCAACCTAATCGTCATGCCGCCTTCCGACATGCCACCCGCGCTGGCGTCGAAACAGATTGCGGGTTATATCGTCGCCGAGCCGTTCAATGCGGCCGCCGAGCAACTGAACGTCGGCAAGATTCTGCGTTTCACGGGCGACGTGTGGCGCAATCACGCGTGCTGTGTGATCTTCATGCACGAGCAGGATCTGACACAGCGCGCGGCCTGGTCGCAGAAGGTGGTCGATGCCATCGTCAAGGCGCAACTGTGGACGCGCGCCAATCCGCAAGAGGCCGCAAAGCTGCTCTCGAAAGAAGGTCCGAATCACTACACGCCGCACGCACCGCAACTGCTCGCGCGCGTGCTGGCGCCACAGGCCGCCGATCACGGCCGTTATCTCGGCGACCATGCGATCCAGCACGCCGACTGGAACTCGAAGCGGATCGACTTCCAGCCCTATCCGTATCCAAGCTACACGGAAGAACTCGTGCGCCGGCTGAAAACGACCCAGGTGGAAGGCGCGAGCCAGTTCCTCGCGTCGCTCGATCCGAAACAGGTCGCAAGCGATCTCGTCGATGACCGCTTCGTGAAGAAGAGCATCGAAGCATCGGGCGGCCTCGCGGCGTTCGGTCAGGATGCCAGCTATTCCCGCAAGGAGACGATCGTTGTCTAGCGTGCTCGTGCGTGACGCTTCGTCACCGGTACGCAGCCGCAGGCCGGCGTCCGCGCATTGGCGCAGTGTCGTGCTCGGCGCCGCGGGCCTGGCCGCCGCCTTGGCGCTCTGGTGGCTCGCCGTCACGCTGCTCGCGGACCACAACGCGATGGCCGCGCAGTTCGCGCCGCAGCGCGCGCTGGAAGCCCTGCCTGCCCTTATCACCAGCGATCAGTTGCTCGTGCATGTGGCGACCAGTCTCAAGCGCATTGCCGTCGGACTTGCATGGGCGCTCGTGGTCGGCGTGCCACTGGGTTTCGCCATCGGCCGTTTGCGCTGGCTCGAACAGACGCTCTCGCCCACCTTGCAATTCCTGCGCATGATCTCGCCGCTTTCGTGGATGCCGCTGGCCGTGATGTCGCTCGGCGTCGGCGATCGTGCGGTGTATTTTCTGCTCGCGTTCGCCGCTGTGTGGCCGCTCGTGATGAGCACGGCGTCAGGCGTCGCACATCTGGACCGGCGCTGGATCCAGCTTGGCGAAAGCCTCGCCGCCACGCGCGCGGAAATGCTCTGGCATATCTATGTGCCGGGCGTCGCTGCACATGTGCTCACTGGCGTGCGACTCGCTATCGGCATCTTGTGGATCGTGCTGGTGCCTGCGGAAATGCTCGGCGTGAGCGCGGGACTCGGCTATCTGATTCTCGATACCCGCGACCGGCTCGCGTATTCGGAGCTGACGGCCGTCATCCTCGTAATCGGCGTGCTGGGTTTTCTGCTGGATCTCGCGGCGCGCGCCATTGCCGCGCGCCTGTCGAGTGACGTGGCGATGCGGGATCAGTAGATCCCTGCATCACGCCGACGCGTTGTTGACACGCAGTGAACCGGTCCGTTACGTCGGATGCGCCTGAGCCTCGCTGCTGACCTTCCTCGAAGCGGCGCGCCGGGCGCCCGCTTCGTATAACTCGCAACCGTGGCGCTTTGTGCATGCGCGTCGCGGCACGGCACGCGGGGACCGCTTTCCCGGCTTTCTCACCGAGTTATCCGTTGACGGCAACCGCTTGACCGGCCACTGCGCGCTCCAGTTCACTGCGCGAATGCGCGAGACTGAAGCGTTCGTTGGACGGCGTGCCGTTCAGATGATAATTGCCTACGGCCGCTTCACGCTGGATCGCCGGGTTATGCGAAGCCAGCACGCGCGCATTGCGCCAGTGACGGTCCAGCCGTCGCGTTTCGCTGGTTGCTGAGGCGCCGCCCACTTCGAACACCAACGTTGCCGCTTCCAGCACCTGTTCGATCACGATTTGCTGCGCCTGGTACGCCTCGATATCGAGCGCGATATACGTTTCCTTCGTTGCGTGTCCTGCGAGTCGCGCCTGATAGGCGCTTTCCAGCGAGCGCGCGACCGATGCCGTGATGCTCTCCGCCGAATACGCGAGACTGGCGAGGCGCCCGACTACGCGATGCACAAGCGGATTGTCACGCGGACTGGAGCGGCCAGGTACGCCGAAGGTTCGCGTGTGCCCGTGCGCAAAGGCCACGCCGTCACGCAGCACGGCGCGCGCAATGCCTGTCAGCGTCGCAAGATGGACGGTCTGATAGAACGCCGTCAATGAAGTATTGCGGCGCGGCTCCGACGCCTTGTAACGCACCAGCAGCTGATCGTCTGTCACATGCACCGACTCGAAGCGCGTCGTGCCGCTTGCCGTCAGACGCTGGCCAAATCCGTCCCAATCGTCGATGCGCGCGACACCCGGTGCGTCCGCGCGCACCACCACGCGCACGTCGTCGGTGCCGTCATGGGCGGCAACGTCGATCCAGTCCGCGTAGAGCGCGCCCGTGCTGTAGTACTTCTCGCCATTCAGCCACCAGCCATTGCCGCCCTTGTCCGCTACCAGTGTGACGGTGTTGTGCGTGCTGCCCGTACGTTCGGAGATCGCCGCACCAACGGTTTCGCCCGCCGCGATCTTCGGCAGCCAGCGCTCGCGCAGTGCTTCGTCATCGCTTTCGAGCCGGCTTTCGATAAAGCCCGAATTCAGCCGCAAGATCTGCGGCAGATTCGAATCGGCCTCGCCGAGCCGCGTCAAAAGACGAAAGAATTGCGGCAGGCTCACGCCGCTGCCGCCATAACGCTTCGGCACGCGCAACGCGGTAAATCCCGCTTCCTTCAGCCAGCGCACGGCTTCGTAGGCGAGTTCCCGATTCTGCTCGCGCTCGATGCTGCCGGCGGCAATCCGCTCGAATACAGGCGCAAAGCGTGCGTCGAGTTCCGCATCGTCGGCGCCGCTGGCAGCGTCGTGCGGGGCGGCGGGAATCGTACTCATCGACAGTCTCCGGACAGGTTCACAGCCCTCCAGACTAAGCGCCGCCAACACGGCGCTGCAACCAACAAAAGCCGATAACGATATGCGCCAGACCGCGTAGCGCACCTTTGTGTCTATACGCCGCTACGTGCATTGCTAATCTCGCGCGGCCGGTTAAGTTTCTGCAAAACGATTATTGGAGCGTGCACAGCTCGCTTTTTATACTCGGCTCTCAGTCAGCACTCGCCGCATGAGAGTGCCAGCGAGAGTCCCATTTTTCATTTGCCTGGAAGGAAGGAACAGATGAGTTTGCGTCCGTTACATGATCGCGTGATCGTGAAGCGTCTCGATCAGGAAACCCGTACTGCATCGGGCATCGTGATTCCCGATAGCGCCGCCGAAAAGCCGGATCAGGGCGAAATCGTGGCCGTCGGGCCGGGCCGTCGCGGCGACGACGGCAAGCGTATCGAACCCGATCTGAAGGTCGGCGAACGCGTGCTGTTCGGCAAGTACTCGGGCCAGTCGGTGAAGGTCGACGGCAACGAACTGCTGGTGCTGCGCGAAGAAGATATCGTCGCGGTCGTTCAATCCTGAGGAGAATTCAATCATGGCAGCCAAAGAAGTCGCTTTCAGCGATCACGCACGCTCGAAACTGGTGGAAGGCGTCAACCTGCTCGCCAATGCCGTCAAGGTGACGCTCGGCCCGAAAGGCCGCAATGTCGTGCTCGAACGGAGTTTCGGCAGTCCCATCGTCACCAAGGACGGCGTGTCCGTGGCAAAAGAAATCGAGCTTGCGGACAAGTTGCAGAACATCGGCGCGCAACTCGTGAAGGAAGTCGCGTCGAAAACCAGCGATGCCGCAGGTGACGGCACGACGACGGCCACCGTGCTCGCGCAGGCCATCGTGCGCGAGGGCCAGAAGTACGTGGCGGCAGGACTCAATCCGCTCGATCTGAAACGCGGCATCGACAAGGCGGTGATCGCCGCCGTCGAAGAACTCGCGAAGATCAGCAAGCCGACCACCACCAGCAAGGAGATTGCACAGGTTGCGACCATCTCGGCAAACGGTGAAGAATCGATCGGTCAGCGCATTGCAGAAGCCATCGACCGCGTCGGCAAGGAAGGCGTGATCACCGTCGAAGACGGCAAGTCGCTGGCCGACGAACTCGACGTGGTCGAAGGCCTGCAATTCGATCGCGGCTATCTGTCGCCGTACTTCATCAACAATCAGGACCGCCAGCTCGCCGTGCTCGAAGAGCCGTTCATCCTGCTGCACGACAAGAAGGTCTCGAACATCCGCGATCTGCTGCCCGTGCTCGAACAGGTGGCGAAGTCGGGACGCCCGCTGCTGATCATCGCAGAAGACGTGGAAGGCGAAGCGCTCGCGACGCTGGTCGTGAACAACATTCGCGGCATCCTGAAGACAGTGGCCGTCAAGGCGCCCGGCTTCGGCGACCGTCGCAAGGCACTGCTCGAAGACATCGCGATTCTGACGGGCGGCCAGGTGATCGCAGAAGAGACCGGCTTGACGCTCGAAAAAGCCACGCTCGCCGAACTGGGCCAGGCCAAGCGCATCGAGGTCGGCAAGGAGAACACCACGGTCATTGACGGCGCAGGTGAGAAAGTCAACATCGAGGCACGCGTGAAGCAGATTCGCGCGCAGATCGCCGAGGCAACGTCCGACTACGACCGCGAGAAGCTGCAGGAACGGGTGGCGAAGCTTGCGGGCGGCGTGGCCGTCATCAAGGTGGGCGGCGCGACCGAGATCGAAGTGAAAGAGAAGAAAGATCGCGTCGACGATGCGCTGCACGCTACGCGCGCGGCCGTCGAAGAAGGCATCGTGCCGGGCGGCGGCGTGGCGTTGATCCGCGTGAAGCAGGCGATCGCCGAGCTGAAGGGCGCGAATGCCGACCAGAATGCCGGCATCAACATCGTGCGCCGTGCGCTCGAAGAACCGCTGCGCCAGATCGTCGCGAATGCAGGCGAGGAAGCGAGCGTAATCGTCGCCAAGGTCGCGGAAGGTTCGGGCAACTACGGCTACAACGCGGCCACGGGTCAGTACGGCGATCTCGTCGAAACGGGTGTCGTCGATCCGACCAAGGTCACGCGTACTGCGCTGCAAAATGCGGCATCCGTGGCCAGCCTGCTGCTGACGACGGACGCCACCGTGCATGAAGCGCCCAAGGACGCAGCGCCCGCTGCTGCGCCGGGCGGTCCGGGCGCGGGTGGTCCTGGCTTCGACTTCTGACGCACGGTTGAGAGAGTGCGCTGACGCTGTGAAGCGTCAGCGCCAAAAACGCCGCGCGTATCGTGATGGCGCCGTCTTGCAACACAAACAGGCCGCCATTGCTCTCCTTGTCCCTTCCGACGTCGGAGATCACCGCCTTCACAGGCGCATGCGGCCGCGAGCTTCGCGATCGAGCCGTTGAATGCGCCACCGAAACGGGCATTGCCCCTGACACCGTGACAGCCGCCTGAATGTCCCGCGGGCCGCTGATCGCATGAACAGACCGTCGGCAGGTTCTCCGTCGCTTTGTTAAGCTCCGTATGGTGCGCTTTGCGATAAGGATAGGGAATGAACGATCAGTCTGAATTTGTGCCGCCAAAGGTGTGGAGCTGGGACAAGCAAAACGGCGGGCGTTTCGCCAGTATCAATCGTCCGGTTTCAGGCGCTACGCATGAGAAAGCGCTGCCTGTCGGCAGACATCCCCTTCAACTGTATTCGCTCGGGACGCCAAATGGCGTGAAGGTGACCGTAATGCTGGAGGAGCTCCTCTCGGCAGGCCATGTCGGTGCCGAGTACGATGCATGGCTTATCAGAATCGCTGACGGTGAGCAGTTTGGAAGCGGATTCGTCGAGGCAAATCCAAATTCCAAGATTCCTGCCCTCGTTGATCGCAGTGGCACCGAACCCGTGCGCGTCTTTGAGTCAGGCGCGATTCTCCTGTACCTCGCGGAGAAATTCGGCGCGTTTATTCCTCGCGACCCTTCACAACGTGCTGAATGCCTGTCCTGGTTGTTCTGGCAGATGGGCAGCGCCCCTTACGTCGGAGGCGGTTTTGGACATTTCTACGCCTACGCGCCGACCAAAATGGAATATCCAATCAACCGGTTCACAATGGAGACGAAACGCCAACTGGATGTACTGGACAAGCGACTTGCGGAGAATCGATTCCTCGCAGGCGATCAATACACGATTGCTGACATCGCCGTCTGGCCCTGGTACGGCGGGCTTGCGAAAGGATGGCTATACGATGCAGCTGAATTCCTGTCCGTGGATGAGTACAAGCACGTTCAGAGATGGGCAGACGAAATCTATCGACGGCCTGCCGTCCAGCGCGGCCGTATGGTCAATCGCGTCTATGGCGACCCCGCGACGCAACTTCACGAGCGTCATGACGCAAGCGATTTCGAAGCACGCACGGAAGACAAGCGAACAAGATCCTAGCCCGGGCATCTGACAGAAGCGTTGTAGCAACGGTCCTCGCAAATCCAGGCGCGAATCCCGTCAAGCCGTGAGCTACGCGTATTTGTCGCCGACCGTGCTGCGAATCGGATGGGTATCGTAGACGATGACCATCCGCTCGATGAGCCCATCGTCGTCGAATTCGAAAACATCGACGCACTCGAAACGCACCGCGGTCCCATCTTTTAGCCCCCAGTCATAGACGAAGTATCCGGTCGCACGTCGGGCTCCCGTCGTGCTAACGCAGATGTCGATAGGCGTTATTCTGCTTTCTCCAGACGCTGCGCTGACCTTCGCAAAGAATGGCGCAGGGCGCATCCAGCCGAGAAACGGCGAGAAGATCTGGGCGTCCGGCGTGAACAACGCGCAGATCGCCGCGACATCGCCGCGCTCCAACTCGCCGAGATAGTTGCGAACCTGCCGCGTGTATAGTGCTTCCGACGATGAGACCATCTTCATTCTCCGATCATTCGTTGACAACTCCGCGCGTTCGAGCGGACGCGCATCCGATGCAGGCACGATAGCGATGCACCGATGACCGAACAATCGAAAAATCCGCAACCCGGGTATGCAAC
Source organism: Paraburkholderia sp. XV (assembly GCF_020177535.1). Lineage (NCBI taxonomy): Bacteria > Pseudomonadati > Pseudomonadota > Betaproteobacteria > Burkholderiales > Burkholderiaceae > Paraburkholderia > Paraburkholderia sp. XV. The sequence goes on from NZ_JAGUUD010000056.1 coordinate 20,710, forward strand.
CCATGCATATCCATTAGCCGACCTTACGCGGGCGCTGCCGCCGCTGACAGCGTTCCAGTCATTCGTCGCCGCGGCGCAACTCGGGAGCATCAGCAAAGCCGCTGACCATCTGTGCCGAACGCAGGGCGCGGTGAGCCGTCAGATCCAGCAGCTGGAAGCGCACTACCGGTGTGCACTTTTCGTGCGCCACGCGTCGGGGCTGACGCTGACGGCGGAAGGAAGCCAACTGTTGACCGTGGCCGTAAGCGTACTCACGCAACTGGTTCAACACGCGGACATTCACGCCAGCACAGCGTCTGTCGTTACCGTGCGGTTGCCGTCCACGTTCGCAATTCGCTGGTTGCTCCCGCGGCTGGCAGACATCCATCACGCGTTGCCCGGAACAGAACTGCGCATCTCCACATCCGCGGACGACACGCCGGATTTCACCACGCCTGACGTCGACGCCATCGTTGTTCGTGGAACCGGGCAGTGGGCGGGTATGGACGCGGTTCCGTTGTTTGCCGAGCAACTCACACCGATGTGCACAAGCGAAATGGCCGCATCGCTTGGCTCGGCAGCCGACCTTGCAGATGTCACATTGCTCCATCCTGGGCGCGGCCACGAGGAGTGGCGATGCTGGCTGGACAGCGTCGGGGCACGGCACATCGACGCGGACCGTGGGCTCGTTTTCGATACCCTCGAATTGACGCTCACCGCTGCGGCGGAAGGGCATGGAGTTGCAATAGGCGATCCCCGGATGGCGAGGGACCGCCTGCGGGCAAAGACACTGGTGACGCCTTTTATCGACGTGGCGCAAAACGGCTTGTCGTACTTCGTCGTCTACCCCTCCCAACGCGCCGCACAGTCCAAGATTCGCGCCCTCGCTGACGTCCTGTTCCGGCTTGCGCAGGAAGCGTGATTGTTATCGAGGAAAGCAGTCCTGTCGTGCGACGAGACCGTCGGCGGCACGCGACCGCCCCTGTTCCGCCGTTCTCGCAGCCGTCAAAGCCGTCCCGATAGTAGTTCTCCTGGAAACGACTCATCCCGAACCAGCGCGGGAACCAACGCACTCATTCAAACGATCTATTTCGCGGGAGATCTGTTTCCGTCTGCCTTCTGACGACGTTGATTACCTTGCGACAGCCGCCAGCGGACCGACTCGTCCGCGCCGGGACCTGCCTGGATCTCCAGATCCGCCGGGTTGGTCTGCTCCCCCGTCTCCTGATCGATAAAGCTCCACCGTACCTCGGCCCCTGTCTTTCGATTCACGAACTTCATCGGAGGCGCCGAGGCTCCGGAAACTTCCAGACTGTCCCCAATCTGCGCGAGTACCGGCATCACGGGGGCGATCTGCCAGCCTTTGTGAGTCAGCAGATATTCAAATCGCTCGGGATTCGCCTGATAGCGCCTGCGCTCAACGAGGCCGTTGGCCTCCAGATGCTTGAGCCGGTCGCTGAGCGTTGCGTTGGTTATGCCGGACGACTGGCGGAACTCGTCGTAACGGCTCAAGCCGCAGACCAGGTCGCGCAGTATCAGCAAGCCCCATCGGTCACCGATCGCCGCCATAACACCGGCAATCGGGCACACCATTCCGTCAAAACCCTTCGAGCGCATGAACCATTTCCCTGATTAGCCTCGGCAATCGTCGCCGAGGGTGAGTCTCATTATAAGAGCCACGCGGACATCGACGGTACGTTTTCACGCAAGTGGCCCGCCGCCTTCCCTGTTCAAGCGCCGAAAAGTTCTTGTCGTGTGGGCCACTAACTCTTATCATAAGAGTTAGTGGCCCACTTGCCGACCTCCGTCGTCGGTGGGCGTCCGCCGTATCGAACTCAAGGAAACCATCATGCCTCCCCACGCCACTTCCAGAATCTTCGTCATCGGCGGTACAGGTGCGCAGGGTCTGCCTGTCATCAGCGCGCTCGTCGCGGACGGCAAGTATTCCGTTCGCGCCCTGAGCCGAGACCCCGATTCCCGGCGCGCCAGGGCGCTGCTCGCACTCGGCAACGTATCGATCCTGAAAGGCACCTTTGCCGACGAAGCCGTTCTGCGGGCGGGCATGCGCGGTTGCGACGGTGCGTACGTCAACCTGGACGGGTTCAACACCGGCGAGAAAACGGAGATCTACTGGGCAATGCGTTGCTACGAAATCGCTCTGGAAGAAGGCATCAAATTCTTCGTCTACGGCAACCTCGACTACGCGCTCAAAAAGGCTGGCTACGATTCCCGCTTTCGGGCTGGCCACTACGACGGCAAAGGTCGCGTAGGCGAATGGATCCTGTTCCAGAACCAGACGAACCGGGACCGCATGGGCGCGGCCGTGTTCACCACCGGGCCGTACATGGAGATGGCGATTTCCGCGATGACGCCTATGACGCCGTTCGTCGAGGACGGTGTCGTCACCTGGCGCGTGCCGCTCGGCGACGGGGCGGTGCCACATGTCGCGCTGGAGGACTGCGGCTACTACGCGCGCTGGCTGTTCGATCATCCGGAGCGCGCGAACGGCATGGATCTCGAAGTCGCCATCGAGCACGTCGAGTACGCAAAGCTGGCCGAGGCGTTCGAAAGGGTGACCGGGCATCCGGCGCGCTACATCGACACGGATCTGGACACTTACTGGAACGGCCCGCTCAAGATGGCGGCGAACCTGCCCGCCGGATACAACGCGGACCCGAATGACAAGAGCACGATGAGTTTCCGCGACAACTTCACCGGGTTCTGGAACATCTGGAAGCACGGCGTGATCCGCCGCGACTACGCGCTACTCGACGAAATCCATCCGAACCGCATCCGGAGCGTCGAGCAATGGCTTCGACGCGAAGACGAGCGTGGCCGGCAGCAAGGCAAAGGGAGTCTCTGGGAGCGGGTGCAGCCCGACGTCCTGTTCAAGTCGGTGCCGCTCCTGAAGCTGTCCGAAGACGGCAGAAAAGGCGCGCTCTAGTTTCTCGCATCACGTCCCGCAGATATCAGGAAGGCGAGCAAACAGTTAGTTAACCTAATGGATACTGGAAATGAATCAGATAGTTGAAATCCGGAAGAACGGCGGGACGGGCGTCCTGCTGGGTGTGCTGATCGTCTGGGGATTAGCCGTTGCCGCGGCGGCTGAAGCCGGCGCTTATCGAGCGATCTACCCGCTGGGGCTCGCGAGCCTCATTGCCCTCGGCATCGTGGCGCCAGTTGCCGTTTATTCGATGTCCCGGAGCTTTCGAACATACATCGCGAACATCGGGCTAAGAACGCTGACAGCGTTTCATATCTGGCGGATCGCGGCCGCGCTGGTGTTCTTCTGGTACGGGGCGCACGATCTCCTGCCGGAAGCCTTCGTCAGGAACGCGGGATGGGGGGATCTCATCGCGGGGTTGATGGCGCTCGGCGTCACGATGCTGCCGAAAACCCGCAACCGGTATCTGATCTTCCACCTGTTCGGGTTCGCAGATTTCGTCGTGGCGGTCGGTACGGGATTGACCTACTTCCTGCTCAACGATCCCCGCATGTCCGGCATCCAGACGCTGCCCATGGCATTGATCCCGTTCTACGGCGTCGGAATTTCAGGAGCGAGCCACATCATGGCGTTCGACCTGCTGCGCCGCCGCCCGGGCCTCTCGAACGTGGGGTGAAGTTTGCCGAAGCGCCGGCACTAGCGGCCCCCGTGCAAAACCGCTTATTCAATCAGAAGGAAATCAACGTGAAATTTCGTCGTACTTGTGCCGCAGCCAGCGTGCTGTTCGGCTTGCTGCTGTGCGGCTCATCGTTTGCAGCTAGCGCATTGGCGCAACCGGGCAGCCCGTCGGCCGCCTCCGCCGGTGAAGCGGCAGCGCCGTGGGACCAGCGCGCGAACCCAACGGCGGTTGAGGCCGATGCGTGGTTCGACAACTACCGGTTCCGGGACGGCGAGACGCTGCCGCGGTTGAGAATCCACTATGCAACGCTCGGCACGCCGCATCGCAACGACCAGGGTGCCGTCGACAACGCCGTTCTGGTCCTGCACTGGACCGGCGCGGACAGTCGAACGCTGCTGAGTCCGACTTACACAAAGGCACTCTTCGATCCAGGGCGTCCGCTCGACGCGAACCGCTACTACCTGATTTTTCCTGACAACGTGGGCCACGGCCAGTCGAGCAAACCGAGTGACGGGTTAAGGGCGAAATTTCCAAACTACGATTATGGCGACATCGTCGATCTCCAGCACAAGCTGGTGACCGAGACCTTGGGCATCCGTCATCTTCATGCGATTCTCGGCATGTCGATGGGCGGCATGAACGCGTGGCAATGGGCGGAAACCTATCCCGACATGATGGACGGCGTCATGCCCGTGGTCTCGCTACCGATCACGGTCTCGGGCCGCAATCTGTTGTGGCGGCGCATGGTGATCGACGCGATCCGCTCCGATCCTGAGTGGAAGAGCGGGGAGTACACGCAAACGCCCCGCGGCTGGATCGAAGGCTTCGGGGTGTTGCGAATGATGATCGACAGTGCGCCCGCGCTACAGCAGGAAATTCCAGACGGCGCGGCGGCGAACAAGTTTCTCGCGACCACCCGCTTTCAGGCGGAGCATGTCGACGCGAACGACATTCTTTATTCGCTCAAGTCATCGTTCAGCTACGATCCCGAGCCAGGACTTTCCAGGATCAAGGCCAAGCTGTTCGCCCTGAATTTCTCCGACGACGAATTCAACCCGGACACCCTGCGCGTTCTCGAACGGGTCGTGCCGACGCTTCAGCATGGCCGGTACGTGGTGCAGCAGGGCACGCCGTCGTCGCCGGGGCATTTCACGATGACCCGTCCCGACCTTTGGGCGCAGCATGTAGGCGAATTCATGCAATGGCTGGGCGAGAGATCCTCACAGGCAAACCATGGCGACGCCCGGCCGATTCCGGATTCAGCCGGATCATGACGCGTTCTACAACGGATGGATCTGCGACGACCAAGTTCAAGATGAGACACAACCGAGCGATCCATTGAAGGCTCGGCCAGCGGCACCTACTAGCCGAGCCAGGCCGGAGGGGGTATCGCACCGCGCAGCTTGTTGCTCTTACCGGAAACACCAATCCAGCAACCGGTCCTGAGTGATGCGCACACGACGCGAAAGCCGACACACAGTTTGCCACCTGGGCGGCGGCGAACTGTCTGGCACGGCGTACGGTGACGCGGGCATATGAAGTGGGTGAGGCGTACAGAGAGGGCGTTGGCAACGCACGTGAACAGGTGCGCTGCCGTGTGAAGGTTGGGGACGCTGGGGGCCCGTGGGCAGACGTCAAGCGCTGACGGTGTGAGCCGCTTTCTTTTGCCTACTTTTCTTTGCGGCGGCAAAGAAAAGTAGGTGCCGCCCCGCACAGGGGCGACGCGTGAAGCCAGATAACGCATCGCGGATGCCAGCGAAAACACACCCAAGCCAAAACCAAAACCAGAAAATTGACCGAATAAACCGGAACCTCGTCGTTTCCCCCCGCCCACAACCCGTCAAAATCAACCGCACAACGCGCACCCTTGCCCGCAGGAGACCTCACTCCATGGACTGGAAAAATCTGCTAATCGAAACGCCAGTCTGGCTGATGGCCCGCTTCCATCCATCGCGTTTCGACCCACGCAACAAAACCCCACGAGAAATCCTCATCCTCCGCCCCAACGACTTCGGCGAACTGCTCACCACCACCCCACTCTTCGAATCGCTGCGCAAGCAGTTTCCATCGACACGCCTGATCGCCGGCATCGGCAGCTGGGGCCGTCCAATCCTGGAAAACAATCCATATATCGACGAAATCGTCGAACTCGACGCGCCCTGGAACAACAAGATCGTCGCAGACCGGTCGCACAAGAACGTCCTGCGCTTCCTGTGGAAGTCCCCGCAGATCGACGCGCTGCGCGCCCGCGGCGGCTTCGACGTCGCGATCGACGTGCTCGGCAGCTACATGGGCGCGCTGCTGATGATGCGGCTCGGCGCGCGCTACCGCATCGGCGTGCGCGGCTATCGCGGCGGCTGGAGCGGGTGTCAGGCGCACGTCGTCTACGCGAGACGCCAGGCCGGACGCGCGGCGCTCGCGCAAGGGGAACTGCTAGGCGCGACCGCGCTGCCCGAAGTGCGCCCGCAACTCTTTCTGACGGGCGACGAACGCGCGCGCGCCACGCAACTGTGGATGGCAAACCCGCCAGCAGGCCGGCCCACCGTGCGCATCGTCGCCGGTGTCGGCGCCGGCGTGCCCACCAAGGCGTGGCCCGCGCGCCAGCTGGGCGCGGCGCTCGCGCAAATCGCGCAAGCGCTGGAACAGCAAGGCCGCGCGTGCGAAATCGTGATCGTCGGCAGCGCGGCGGATCAGCCGCGCGCGGCCGAGGCCATCGCCGCAGCCGGTCCGGGCGCGTCCGTTCGCTCCGTGGCAGGCGAGGTGCCGATGCGCGTCATGTTCGCGCTCGTCGAGCAGGCGGACGTCGTGCTGACCAACTCGACGATGCTGATGCACGTCGCAGCCGCGTTCCGTCGTCCAACAGTCGCCGTCCTGGGCGGCAGCATCACGAAACCGGATGTGCACGACGCGATATGGGGTTATCCGCCGCCTTACGCGAGCGTCACGCCCGAGAAGTCCGCCGACGGTCAGCGGCTGCAGGCATGGCCGGACGTCGGTCGCGTGGTGCAAGCGGTGTTGCAGTCCGTCGCCACAGTGGACCAACCGCGCACGAGCCTCGACGCCGCAGCCTGACGGCGCGAGCGTGCTTCGTCGACGCTGCCGCCCGGCGTCGTGCGTGCCGTCACGATGGCCGCCACCAGGCGATCGCGTGACAAAGCCCGCTGCCCGCAGAGCGATCAGCGTTTAGAATCGCCTGCATGAATCCGATCGCCGCTCTGCCGATGTACAACGTATCGCCCGCGCTCGCAGCCGACTGGCATGCACTGCTCGCAGACGTGCTGCGCAATGTCGAGCCGCGCGCCGCGATCGTCGAACCAGAAGACCTGCACGCGTTCTGGCGGAGCCCGGACCTGCTGCTGTCGCAGACCTGCGGTTACCCCTACGTGCTCGGGCTGCACGCGCATGTGCAACTGATCGCGACGCCGCGATTCGATGCCCCCGGCTGCGAAGGCGCGAACTATTCGAGCGTGCTCGTCACGCGCGATGACGCCCCCTTCGATTCGATCGAAGCCTGTCGCGGCGCGCGCGCCGCCTTCAATTCCACCGATTCGAACAGCGGCTATAACGCCTTGCGGCACAGCGTCGCGCCGCACGCGAAGCACGGCAGGTTCTTCGGCGCCACGCTGGAGACGGGATCGCATCTCGGCTCGCTGCACGCCGTTGCCGAAGATCGCGCGGACCTTGCCGCGATTGATTGTGTGACGATGGCCTTCGCGCACGACGCGTATCCCGAACTGACGGGTCGCTTGCGCGACATCGGCTACACGCGCTCATCGCCGGGACTGCCGTTGATCGCGTCGACGCATGTCGCGCCTGAACAGGCGGAAGCATTGCGCGACGCGCTCGACGAAGCCGTCGCCGCGCAACCCGAACGCGCCCAACGGCTCAGGCTCAAAGGCTTTTCGCGCTTGCCGCCCGAAGCATACGAAAGCATCCGCCAAATGGAAAGCGAGGCGCGCGTAGCGAACTACGCGCGCCTCGCATGACGCTTCCTCGAAACCCAGCGCCTTATTCGACGTCCAGCACCAGCAGTTGCGCGCCGTCGGTAACCTGATCGCCGACGGCATACAGCACCTCCGCCACCTTGCCCGCTGCGGGCGCGCCGATCGTGTGCTCCATCTTCATCGCTTCCATCACGATGAGCGGCTGCCCTTTCTCCACCACCGCGCCCTGTTCGACCAGCACCGCGATCACCTTGCCCGGCATCGGCGCCGTGAGACGCCCTTCGCCATGCTCGGCATCGGCTGCATGCGCGAGCAGGTTCTGCCATTCGAAAGCGAGCGCCTCGCCACGGCAGAACACATGGAACGTATCGCCGTCGATAAACACGCGGCCCGTCACATGCGACGCGCCGATCGCCGCGCCATATTCGTGCTGGCCCGCGCCCGTCCACCACCTGAATGGCTCGGTCCGGCCATCGTGAGTGAGGGTCCGCGTTTCGCCGTCGCGCGAGAAAACCACGGCAAACGCAGTCTCTTTCTCGATGTCGCGCCAGTTGAGCGTCTGCGTATAACCGCCGTTCAGGCGCCAGTGCGACAGCGCATCCCACGGCGACGCGCCATGCGCGACACCGCCTTCTCGCGTCAGTAGCGCGCCGCACGCGAGCGCCAGAGCTTCGAGGAACGGCTTTTCGACAGGCGCGAACAGCGCATCGTGATGACGCTCGATCAATCCCGTATCGAGATCGCCCGTCGAAAACGGCACGCTCGCGACGATACGCTGCAGGAACTCGACGTTCGTATGCGGGCCGACCACCTCGCAGCCGCGCAGCGCCTGGCTCATGCGCTTCAGCGCTTCTTCACGGCTTGCGCCATGCACGATCAGCTTCGCGATCATCGGATCGTAGAACGGCGTGATCGTATCGCCTTCGCGCACGCCGCTGTCGATACGCACGGGCGCACGCTCGCCGCCCACGCCAAGCGAAAACTCCACGCCTTGCGGCATGCGCAGATGCTTCAGCGTACCCGTCGACGGCAGAAAGCCGCGCGCCGGATGCTCGGCGTAGATGCGCGCCTCGATTGCATGACCTTCGATTCGCAGTTGATCCTGCGCAAGCGGCAGCGGCTCGCCCGCCGCGACACGCAACTGCCATTCGACGAGATCGAGTCCCGTCACCATCTCCGTCACAGGATGCTCGACCTGCAGACGCGTGTTCATCTCCATGAAGTAGAACTCGCCGCCTTCCGTCATGATGAACTCGACCGTGCCCGCGCCGACGTAATTCACCGCGCGCGCCGCCGCGACAGCCGCCTCGCCCATCGCGCGCCGCACATGCGGCTGCAAGCCAGGCGCGGGCGCTTCTTCGAGCACTTTCTGATGGCGGCGCTGCACCGAGCAGTCGCGGTCGAACAGATAGACGGCGCCGCCATGCTTGTCAGCGAACACCTGCACTTCGACGTGACGCGGTCGCATCAGATACTTTTCGATCAGCACGCGGTCGTTGCCGAAGCTGCTCGCCGCCTCGCGCTTGCATGACGCCAGCGCGGCGTCGAACTCTTCGGTGCGCGTCACCACGCGCATGCCTTTGCCGCCGCCGCCCGCGCTCGCCTTCAGCAGCACGGGATAGCCGATTTCATCGGCCTGGCGGTGCAGCAGGTCGGCGTTCTGATCGTCGCCGTGATAGCCCGGCACGAGCGGCACGGCCGCGGAGTGCATCAGCGCCTTCGCAGCGGCCTTCGAGCCCATCGCGGCAATCGCTTCGACGGGCGGTCCGATGAACGCAATTCCCGCCTTCTCGCAAGCGTGCGCAAAGTCCTCGTTCTCCGACAAAAAACCGTAGCCGGGATGCACGGCCTGCGCGCCCGTCGCGATGGCCGCCTCGATGATGCGTTCGACGCGCAGATAACTTTCCGCCGCCGTCGAACCGCCGATGTGCACGGCCTCGTCGCACGCGGCGACATGCTTCGCGTTCGCGTCGGCGTCGGAATAGACCGCGACGCTCGTGACGCCGAGCCGCTTGCAGGTCGCGGCGACGCGGCAGGCGATTTCGCCCCGGTTCGCAATCAGGATCTTGTTGAACATGAGGTGTCTCGATGGATGTTGTTCTGTGCCGTGGCGACGTTCAAAGCGCGCTGTCAAACCCGCCACGAAGGCGAGCGCTTCTCGAGAAACGACGCGACGCCTTCGCGCCCTTCCGCGCCCGCACGTGTTTTCGCAATGCGCGCGGCCGTGTCTTCGATCAACGCCGCGCTGATTTCGCGCCCGGCGATATCCTGCACGAGCTGCTTGCACGCCTTCACCGCTTGCGGACCATTCGCGCACAAGGCGGCCGCGAGTTGCTGCACGGTTTCGTCGAGCTTGTCAGCGCTCACGCATTCGGCGACGAAGCCGAGCCGATAAGCCGTCGCGCAATCGAATGCCTCGGCTGTCATGAAGTAACGGCGCGATGCCTGCTCGCCGAGCGCGCGGATCACGTACGGCGCGATCGTCGCGGGAATCAGGCCGAGGCGCGCTTCGGACAGGCAGAACTTCGCGCTGTCCACGGCGACCACGATATCGCACGCCGAGATCAGGCCCATGCCGCCCGCGTAGGCGTCGCCGTTCACGCGCGCGATCACCGGCTTGTTGCAGCGATAGATCGACGCGAGCATGTCGGCAAGGCGCATGGCGTCGGCGCGGTTCTCGTCGTCCGAGTAACCGGCCATCTTCTTCATCCAGTTCAGGTCGGCGCCCGCGCAGAACGCCTTGCCGTTCGCCGCGAGCACGACGGCGCGCACGTCGTCGCGCGTGTTCAGCGCGCGAAACACCGACGTGACTTCGGCGATCATCGCTTCGTTGAACGCATTGCGCACGTCCGGGCGATTGAGCGTGACGGTGGCGATCCCGCGCTCGAACACAACGCTCAGGTTGTCGTATTGCATGGCCGAAGCTCCTTTCGCTGCGCCGTCGTTACATGCGGAACACGCCGAAGCGCGTGTCTTCGATCGGCGCGTTCATCGCCGCCGACAGGCCGAGGCCCAGCACGTCGCGCGTCTGCGCGGGATCGATCACGCCGTCATCCCACAGACGGGCGCTCGCATAGTACGGATGACCCTGATGCTCGTATTGCTCACGGATCGGCTGCTTGAACGCCTCTTCCTGCTCGGCCGTCCACGTGCCGCCCTTGCCTTCGATACCGTCGCGCTTGACGGTGGCCAGCACCGAGGCCGCCTGCTCGCCGCCCATCACCGAGATACGCGCGTTCGGCCACATCCACAGGAAGCGCGGCGAATAGGCGCGGCCGCACATGCCGTAGTTGCCCGCGCCGAACGAGCCGCCGATGATCACCGTGAACTTCGGCACCTTCGCAGTAGCGACGGCCGTCACCATCTTCGCGCCGTTGCGCGCGATGCCTTCGTTCTCGTACTTGCGGCCCACCATGAAGCCCGTGATGTTCTGCAGGAACACGAGGGGAATCTTGCGCTGCGCGCACAGTTCGATGAAGTGCGCGCCCTTCAACGCCGACTCCGAAAACAGAATGCCGTTGTTCGCGACGATGCCGACGGGATGCCCCCAGATATGCGCGAAGCCGCACACGAGCGTGGTGCCGTAGCGGGCCTTGAATTCGTCGAACGCGGAATCGTCGACGATGCGCGCGATCACCTCGCGGATATCGAAGGGCTTGCGCGTGTCGACGGGAATCACGCCGTAGATGCTCTTCACGTCGAAGCGCGGCGGCTTCGGTTCCTGCATCGTGACGGGCACGTCCTTGCGCCGGTTCAGATTGCCGACGATGCTGCGCGCAATCGCCAGCGCGTGTGCATCGTTTTGCGCGAGATGATCGACCACGCCCGACAGACGCGTATGCACGTCGCCGCCGCCCAGGTCTTCCGCGCTGACCTCTTCGCCCGTCGCCGCCTTGACCAGCGGCGGGCCGCCCAGAAAGATCGTGCCTTGATTCTTGACGATGATCGATTCGTCGCTCATCGCCGGCACATACGCGCCGCCCGCCGTGCACGAACCCATCACCACGGCGATCTGCGGAATGCCTTGCGCGGACAGGTTCGCCTGGTTGTAGAAGATGCGGCCAAAGTGATCGCGGTCGGGAAACACCTCGTCCTGATTCGGCAGGTTCGCGCCGCCGGAATCGACGAGATACACGCAAGGCAGGCGGTTTTCCTGTGCGATTTCCTGCGCGCGCACGTGCTTCTTCACGGTCACGGGATAGTACGTGCCGCCCTTCACCGTCGCGTCGTTGCAGACAATCACGCACTCCTGGCCCGCAATGCGCCCGATGCCCGTAATCACGCCCGCACCCGGCGCGTCGTCGTGATACATGCCGAATGCCGCGAGTTGCGACAGTTCGAGAAATGGCGTGCCGGGGTCGAGCAGTTGCGCGATGCGATCGCGCGGCAGCAGCTTGCCGCGCGACACGTGCTTGTCGCGCGCGGCAGGACCGCCGCCCAGCGCGAGCTTGCTGATCTTCGCCTTCAGGTCTTCGACGAGCGCCTCGAGCGCGGCCGCATTGGCGCGGAAATCGTCCGAGCGCGGATTCAGTTTCGATTCGATGATCGGCATGTTCTCGTTCCCCGGCGCTTTACATCGTTTCCGCAAACAGTTCGCGGCCGATCAGCATGCGGCGGATTTCGCTCGTGCCCGCGCCAATTTCATAAAGCTTCGCATCGCGCCACAGACGTCCCACGGGATACTCGTTGATATAACCATTGCCGCCGAGAATCTGGATCGCCTCGCCCGCCATCCACGTGGCTTTTTCCGCCGTGTAGAGAATCACGCCCGCGCAGTCCTTGCGCACCTGGCGCACGTGCGCCGTACCGATCGTGTCGAGCTGACGGCCAACCGCGTACAGATACGCGCGGCAGGCCTGCAACGTGGTGTACAGATCGGCGACCTTGCCCTGGATCAGCTGGAATTCGCCGATCGACTGACCGAACTGCTTGCGGTCGTGAATGTAGGGCACGACGGCATCCATCACCGCCATCATGATGCCCGTCGGGCCGCCCGCGAGCACCGCGCGCTCGTAGTCGAGGCCGCTCATCAGCACCTTCACGCCGCCGTTCAGTTCACCCAGAATGTTCTCTTCCGGCACTTCGACGTTCTCGAACACCAGCTCGCCCGTGTGCGAGCCGCGCATGCCGAGCTTGTCGAGCTTCTGCGCGACGGAAAAGCCCTTCATGCCCTTCTCGACGATGAACGCCGTGATGCCGCGCGGACCGGCTTCGATATCCGTTTTCGCGTAGACGACCAGCGTGTCGCAATCCGGGCCGTTCGTGATCCACATCTTGGTGCCGTTCAGCACGTAGCGATCGCCCTTCTTCTCGGCGCGCAGCTTCATGCTGACCACGTCCGAGCCGGCATTCGGCTCGCTCATCGCCAGCGCGCCGACATGGTCGCCCGACACCAGCTTCGGCAGATACTTCTCTTTTTGCGCCGCATTGCCGTTGCGGTGAATCTGGTTCACGCACAGGTTCGAGTGCGCGCCGTACGAGAGACCGACGGACGCCGACGCGCGCGAAATCTCCTCCATCGCGACCATGTGCGCGGTGTAGCCCATGTTCGCGCCGCCGTATTCCTCGGAGACCGTCATGCCGAGCACGCCCAGATCGCCGAACTTCTTCCACAGGTCCATCGGAAACTGGTCGGTGCGGTCGATCTCGCCCGCACGCGGCGCGATCTCCTTCGCCGCAAACGACGCGAGGCTGTCGCGCAGCATCTCGATCTCTTCACCAAGCGGGAACTGCAAACCGGGCAAGTTGCTCATGTGTGTCTCCAGGAGTTCGTGGCGGGCGGCTCACGCGCGTCGTGGCGCGCAGCGCCGCCTCGCATCAGGCAATTTTTCTGAGCCGGACTCAGCCGGCTGCTTGGCTGCGCAGCCTGAGTGGCTCGTCATTCATTCGACATGTGCGGCTGCGCGGCAGCACAGAGCGCATTTCACTCCAGATTTACGTAAGCGTCAATCGGTATTTTTGAGTGTCACTCAAAAACCGTGAAGTACGCGCTGAATGGCTTGCCAGCGTGGTAGTATCGGCCGCAACGGAGCCTTTGCGCTCCGAAATCTGAACTGGACTCATATGATGGGCGTAGCAAGGACCGAAGTATCGGGATCGCGCCGCCAGCCGGCGGGCCGCAAGTCGCAGCAGCGCGTGAAGGAGATTCTTCAGGCGGGCCGCGACGTCTTTTCCGAAAAGGGCTACGAACGCGCGACGACAGCGGAGATCGCGCAGCGGCTGGGCATTTCCGAGGCCACGGTGTTCAGCTACTTTCGCGGCAAGCGCGAGTTGTGTGCGCGCGTGATCGGCGACTGGTACGACGAGATCATCGAAGCCATCGAATCGGGCCTGCCGCGCGACGGCAGCATCCGCCAGCAGTTCGCGTTCATCGTGCGCACGCATTTGCGGCTGATGCTGGTCAACGGCACGGGGCTGTGCGCGCTCGTGCTGTCGGAAGGCCGCACGCGTCAGCACGAACTCAGCGAAGAGCTGACGGGCTTGCAGCGCCGCTACACCGCGCCGCTGATGCGCGTGCTGTCGCACGGTCAGCAGACGGGCCAGATCCGCTCGGACGTGCCGCTGCGCCTGCTGCGCTCGCTCGTGTTCGGCCCGATGGAACATGTACTGTGGGACGCGACGCTCGGCAATCGCCGCACCGACATCGACGCCACGGCAGACCGCCTGATCGACGTGCTGTGGTCCGCGTTGCAGCCGCCCGACGCGTCGCTCAGCGCGCTCGTGCAGTTCCGCCAGGAAGTGGGCGAAGCGGCGCGCCGTCTGGCCGAGGCGGAAGCCGCGCATCAGCAGAATGCCAGGCAGGCGGCGCCCGAACGCAGCGAGCGCAGCGGGCACATCAACACGGGCGAAGACGCTTAAGCCCACGCATTGCACCGGGCGCCCGGCCGGGTGCGCAACTTGCTGAAGCATGAATGCCAGCAACGCGACCCAAGGAGGCCCGGCCATGTCGACCACGCCCAACGAAGGCGAAAACCCTATCCGCCCCGACCAGTCCGACGTCGTGCAGACCGATCTGCCCGACGTCGGTCCGTCGCAGGACCCGGACGCGCCGCCACTCGATCCCGACGTCAACCCCGATTACGAGGACGACAAACCTTAGGCCAGGCAACGTTGGTCACACGCATCGAATGTCAGGGAGGGAGGATCATCGTGCAACACGCATTCAACAGAACATGCCGGATCGGCGTCGCGAGCCTGTTCATCGCGCTCGTCTCGACGTCGGCGCTCGCGCAAGGCGCGCCGCAATCGGTCACCGAGCGGCGCACGGAAGTCATGCAGACGGGCAGCGGCTTTCGCGCCTCGAAGCTCGCGGGAACGAGCGTCTACAACCGCGACAAGGACAAGATCGGCACCATCGACGATCTGATCGTCTCGCCGTCCGATCACACCGCGTTCGCGATTCTGTCGGTGGGCGGCTTTCTCGGCATGGGCAAGCACTACGTCGCCGTGCCGTTCCGCGATCTGCAGATCACGGCTAAACAGGTGACGATGCCGGAGGCGACCAAATCGTCGCTCGAAGCGTTGCCCGAGTTCAAGTACGCGCCGGACTGAGCGCCCAACGCTCCGGCCGCCCCGCATCGGATATGCCGGCGGCCGGTTTGGTCATCATTCTTCGATCAGCGCGGGAATCTCCGCGACGAGCGCATCGATCGCGCAACGCACCTTCGACGCCATGTAGCGCGTCTGCGGCCACACCACGTTGATCTCCAGCGGCGGCAAACTGCAACGACCCTTGACCAGCGCGAGTTCGCCCGACTTCACGTAGCGCGCGAGCAGCCATGACGGCAGGCGCGCAAGCCCAAAGCCCGCGAAAGCCGCGGCGGCGATCGCCTGCACGTCGTCCATGCTCAGATGCGGGTTGATGTTCACGCGCTTTGGCTGGCCGTCGTCGCCCTGGAAATCCCACGGCGCGAGCGCGCCGCCCCGCGCATACACGATACCTTCGAGCCCGTGCATCTCGTCGAGCGTAGCGGGCATGCCGTGCCGCGCCAGATACGACGGCGCCGCGCCGACGCAGGTGTACTGCACGCCCAGGCGCCGCGCGGCGAGACTCGTGCTGTCGCGCAACTCGCCGATCCGCACGGCGAGATCGAAGCCTTCTTCGACGAGATCGACCATGCGGTCGCTGAACGACATGTCGATCTGCAGCTTCGGATGCCGGCGCGCCAGGTTCATCAGCACGGGCGCGACGCACAGCTGGCCGAACGCGAGCGGCAAGCTCACGCGCAGCCGCCCGCGCGGCGCGCGCCGTCCGCCTTCGAGTTCGGCCTCTGCCGCCTCCAGTTCCGCGAGCGCACGCACGCAGCGCTCGTAGTATGCCTGGCCGTCTTCCGTGAGACTTTGACTGCGCGTCGTGCGATGGATCAGGCGCACGCCGAGCCGCGCCTCCAGGCGCGCAATCACCTTGCCGACAGCCGAGCGCGTGAGGTTCAGCCGTTCGGCCGCGAGCGCGAAACTGCCTGCCTCCACGACCTGCACGAAGGTCGCCACGCCATCCAGGCGGTCAGTCATCGTGCCGCCTGATTGGTTCCTTTTTGGCCTCATTCATGAGAATTAGCCTCGTCAATCGGGACTGATGTTCCCGATATATTAGCCGTTCATCGACCGTAACGGGGTTCACGTCATGCAGTTTCTTCATCCGCGCAGGAACACGCTTGCCCTGCTCGCCGCCTGCCTTTCATCGCTGATGTTCGGGCTCGAGATCTCCAGCGTTCCCGCGATCCTGCCTGCGCTCGAACATCTGCTGCACGGCGATTTCAAGGACATGCAGTGGGTCATGAACGCGTACACGATCGCCTGCACGACGGTCCTGATGGCGACGGGCACGCTCGCGGACCGCTTCGGCCGCAAGCGCGTGTTCGTGCTCAGCATTGCGCTGTTCGGCATCACGTCGCTGCTGTGCGGGCTGGCGTCGAACATGGCCGTGCTGATCGCGGGCCGCTTCCTGCAAGGCGCGAGCGGCGGCGCGATGCTGATCTGCCAGGTTGCCGTGCTGTCGCATCAGTTCCAGCAGGGACACGCGCGCGTCAAGGCGTTCGCCGCGTGGGGCATCATCTTCGGGATCGGGCTGGGGTTCGGGCCGATCATCGGCAGCGCGACGGTCGCGCTGACGGGCTGGCAGTGGGTGTTTCTCGTGCACGTGCCGCTGGCGCTCGCGACAATCGCGCTCGCCTTCAGCGGGGTGAGCGAATCGCGCGATCCGCACGCGCACAAGCTCGATATCGTGGGCGTCGTGACCTTGTCGCTCGCTGTGTTCGGCGTCGCCTTCTACATCACGCAGGGCGCGGACTTCGGCTTTGCAAGCCTGCCCGCGCTTGGCATCGTCGCGGCCAGCGCGCTCTGCCTGATCGCGTTCTTCGTCGCCGAGAACGTGAGCGCGCATCCGATGTTCGACTTCTCCGTTTTTCGTCTCCGCAAGTTTTCGGGCGCGCTGATCGGATCGGCTGCAATGAATTTCAGCTTCTGGCCTTTCATGATCTATCTGCCCGTGTACTTTCATCACGCGCTCGGCTACGACGATCTGCACGCGGGGCTTGCGCTGCTCGCGTACACGCTGCCCACGCTGGTCGTGCCGCCCGTCGCGGAACGTCTCGCGCATCGCTATCAGCCGGGCTTCGTGATTCCCGGCGGGCTCTTCACGATCGGGCTCGGCTTCATGCTGATGCGTCTGGGCAGCGGCGCGGAGCACGCCAGCTGGATGACGATGCTGCCCGGCTGCGTGGTCGCCGGCATCGGACTCGGCCTGACGAACACGACCGTGACGAACACGACGACGGGTGCCGTGCCGCCAGCACGCGCCGGCATGGCCTCGGGCATCGACATGAGCGCGCGGATGGTCTCGCTCGCGATCAACATCGCGTTGATGGGGTTCGTGCTGGTGGCGGGCGTCGAAGCGGCTGTGTCGCGCGCGTGGTCGGGCGCGCAGGACGCCGCGCACATTCACGCGACTAGCGCTGCGATCGCGGCGGGCCACGCCGTGGCGCTCGACGGCAAGATCGCGCACGATGCGCTCGTGCACGGCTTCGGATGGGTCATGCTGTACGCAGGTGTCGGCGCGTGGCTGCTCGCGGCGGCGAGCTTCGCGACCTTCGGCGCGTTGACGAACCCGGCCCGTTCCAAGCTGCAAGACACATGCGCGGCGACATCAACGCAACGCACGGATTGATACAAAAAGCGTGAGCGCGGACGACGCGCTCACACTTTCAAGACGCGCGGATCAGTAATAAGGATACGGCGCGTAAACGGCGCCCGGCGGGGCATAGTAATAAGGACGCGGCGCGTAGTAGACGGGGCCCGGCGCATAGTAGGCAGGCGGCGTTGCATAGACGGGCGCGGGCGGTTGCGAGATGGTGTTGCCCTTCGACGTCATGCACTGCGCGTAGGCCGCGTCGTAGCGCGCCTGCAGCCCATACGCCGAATACGACGCGCCATTCGCGCCCGTTGCGCCGCCGACCAGCAACCCGCTGCCCGCGCCGATTGCCGCACCGGCGCCCGGATTGCCCGCCGCCGCACCGATCAGCGCGCCGACGGCCGCGCCGCCCAGCGTGCCGACAGCCGCGCTGCCCACGGCATTGTTGGTGGCCGCCTGCGATGCCCCATTGGCGTCCGTGCTGCGGTACGCATAGTCGCGGCACGCGTAGTCGTCCTGCTGGAACTGTTCGAGCGGCTCGCCTTTGCGCGGCAGCGCAACCACGCTCGGCCCGCTGGGCGGGACGACGGCGCACCCGCCCAGTGCGAGCAACACCCCGACGACGATCGTCGGCATTGCGACCTTTCTTGTGACCTGAGTCTTGTTCATGTTCGTCGACCTGCCAATGAAGAATGCCAATGTCCAATAGGAGAACAATAGTCCAACAGACTTAAGCTTGAGTTACGAATGCGTTA
The DNA here is from genome assembly GCF_020177535.1 of Paraburkholderia sp. XV. Taxonomy (NCBI): domain Bacteria; kingdom Pseudomonadati; phylum Pseudomonadota; class Betaproteobacteria; order Burkholderiales; family Burkholderiaceae; genus Paraburkholderia; species Paraburkholderia sp. XV. Next base: position 39,140 of record NZ_JAGUUD010000056.1, read on the forward strand.
CTGGATATTTCTGCACTCTGCCCTGGCGCAGCGCGCAAAAAGTAAAAAAGGGTCAGCGGAATTCGCCTTGAAATCGCAGCCAGATATGTGCATCATGCACATATGCACAGTGCACATATCGAGGTGAAGCGATGACCCGACGCATGGAAAATCTGCTCGGCGTGCTCGCCCTTCTGGTGACGGACGAACTGAACGCACAACCCAGCATTCCCGCGCTGGCCGGTTCGACTGCGCGCGCCATGCTCAATGCCATCGGCCAGTACCCCGATTCGTCGATCGAGCTGCTGCGCGAGGCCGTCGACCTCTCTCATCCCGCCGCCGTGCGGGCGGTAGCGGGACTCGTCGACGCAGGCCTCGTCGAAAAGAAGGCGGGCAGCGACAAGCGTTCGGTTGCGCTGGCGCTCACGGCCGCCGGGCGCCGCGAAGCGAACCGCTTGCGCACCGCGCGCGGGCGCATGCTCGAACGCATCGTCGCGCGGCTCGATGAAAGCGAGCGCGATGTGTTCGAAGGTCTGCTGATCAAGATCCTCTGGAACGAAACGCGCGACTCGCCGCATGCGATGCAGCTTTGCCGCTTGTGCGACGACAAGCCGTGCCTGAAAGCGGGTTGTCCCGTCGAGTGCCGCGAACAGGGACTGCCGATGCCCGAGCGGAGCGCATCATGAACGCCGCCGGGATCGACGCGATCCGCTCGAACGCTGCGCCCGTGCGCTGGCGCGCGGTGGCCGCGCTGACGGCCGTCTCGACGCTCTCGCAGATCGGCCAGTTCGGCATCGGCTTCATGGTTCTGCCCGTCTGGCTCGCGCATCAAGGGCTCGACGCGCCACGCGCGGGACTCTTCGCTGCGGCGCAATGGGCGGGGATGTTCGTCGGACTGTTGCTCGCGCCGCGTCTGATCGAACGCATCGGATCGAAGCTGACCGTGTCGCTCGGGCTTGCCGCTTCGCTGATCGCGTATGCATCGTTCGGTGCGTTGTCGTGGCCCGCGTGGATCTTGCCCGGCATGCTGACGGGGCTCGGCATCGGCTTGCGCTGGATCGCGAACGAAACCTGGCTCTACAGTCTCGTGCCCGCCGACAAGAGCGGCAAAGTCGTCGGCGTTCATGAAACCCTGATTGCATCGGCGGGCGTGCTCGCGCCGGCGCTCGCGGTCTACGCTGGCGTAAGCGGGACACTGGTGTTCACGTCGGGCTCGCTGCTGACGCTTGCTGCCGCCGTTCCGTTGTGGCTTACCCGTTCGTCCTCGCCGCAACCTGTCCGGGAGCCGCATGTCGCGCATGGCACGCGCCGCGAACTGGGACCGGTTGTTTGCCTCGGGCTCGTGACGATTGCAGTCGGCGGCATTGGTGACGGCGCGCTCTATGGACTCTTCCCGCTCTTCGCCGACAGCCGCGGACTCACGGCCGCGCAAACCGCGACCATGCTCGCATGCTTCGGTATCGGCGGCATGGCGCTGCAATTCCCTGTCGGTTGGCTCGCGGATCGCGCCGGTCTCGCGGCAACGGTGATCCTCTGCGCGTTGACCAGCACGGCGGCTATCGTGGCGTTCGCCTTCGCGCCGGCCGCGTCGCTTGCGTATGTCGGCGCCGCGCTGCTGCTCGGCGGCATGAACAGCGCGTATATCACGCTCGGCATGTATGCGGCCGCTTGCGGCGACAAACAGGCAATCACCCGCAACATGCGCGTGCTGTCGCTCGCCTTTACTGCATGCTCGATCGCCGGGCCGCTCTTCGCGGGGGCTGCGATGAAGGCGCTCGGCAACGATCTGTTGATGTGGCAACTCGCGATCATGAGCGGCGCGCTCATGATCTATACGCTCGGCATGCGCGAAGGGAACAGGCAGGCAAGGCAGCGCGCGCCTTCGGCCTCTTCGTGACGACCGTGGTCGCGCGCCGCGTTTCGCTCAGCGCAAGCGCACCAGCGTCGACTTCAGCTCCGTGTACTTTTCGAGTGCATGCAACGACTTGTCGCGGCCATTGCCCGACTGCTTGTAGCCGCCGAACGGGAAGTTCATGTCGCCGCCTTCGTCGTAGCAATTGACCCACACGGTACCCGCGCGCAGACGCCGCGAGACTTCATGCGCCGTGGTCAGGTTCGCCGTCCACACGGCGGCGGCGAGACCGTAGTCGCTGTCGTTGGCAATCGTCACGGCTTCGTCGATCGTATCGAACGTGATCACCGACAGCACCGGCCCGAAAATCTCTTCACGCGCGATCTTCGCATCATGCTTCGGCACATCGAAAACAGTCGGCTCGATATAGAAGCCGCCGCTTTCCTGCTGTACACGCGTGCCACCGTGCAATAGCTTTGCCTCGGCCCGCCCTGCTTCGATATAACCCAGCACGCGATCGAGCTGCACCTGATCGACGATTGCGCCCATCGACGTCTTCGGGTCCAGCGGGTTGCCCGGCGCGTAGCTGCGCGCTGCCGCGATCAGCTTGTCGAGGAACACGTCCTTGATGTCGCGATGCACGAGCAGACGCGAGCCCGCCGTGCACATCTCACCCATGTTGTAGAAAATCGCGCCCGCCGCCGTTTTGGCAGCGCGGTCGAGATCGGGACAATCGGGCAGCACGATATTCGGCGACTTGCCGCCCAGTTCCAGCCACACGCGCTTCAGGTTGGACTGCCCGGCGTATTGCATGATCAGCTTGCCGACGTTCGTCGAACCCGTGAACGCGAGGCAATCCACATCGTGATGCAGCGCGAGCAGCTTGCCCGGCTCGCCGCCGCCGGGCACGACATTGAACACGCCTGCGGGAATGCCCGCTTCATGCGCGAGTTGTGCGACGCGAATCGCCGTCAATGGCGACTTCTCCGAAGGCTTGAGCACGACGCTATTGCCCGCGGCGAGGGCGGGCCCGAATTTCCACGATGCCATCAGAATCGGGAAATTCCACGGCACCACGGCGGCGACGACGCCGAGCGGCTCGCGCGTCACGAGGCCGACCAGGTGATTATCGGCAGGCACCACTTCGCCGCCCACCTTGTCGATAGCTTCTGCAAACCATTCGACGCAATACGCCGCGCCGGGCACGTCGACGCTGGTCGTGTCGCCGATCGGCTTGCCTGCGTCGAGTGTTTCGAGCAACGAGAGCTCGTCGAGATGCTCGCGCATCAACGCAGCCCATTTGAGCAGCTTCGCTTTGCGCTGGCGCGGATTGAGGCCGGCCCATACGCCTCGACTGAATGAATGGCGCGCGGCGCGCACGGCCGCATTCACGTCGGCCTCGCCGCAATCGGCGACTTTCACGAGTACTTTGCCGTCGATCGGACTCACGCAGTCGAACGTACGCCCGCTTTCGGCAGGCCGATACTCGCCGTCGATAAACGCGCGCCCTTCGATTGCGAGCGCCGCTGCCTTGTCCTGCCAGTAAGCCAATGTCGTCTTGTCCATCAGGATGCCTCAATGTTATGCGTTCGGCGCAGTGAAAATGGCATGTGCGATGCAACGCTGCGCGAAACGCGTTGACGCGAAGCGATGTGCGAAAAATTCAGAAAGTGGGCGGCGAGTTGGCCGACACGACTTCGCACACCTGCTGCGCGCTGGGATTGCGAAAACGATGCGGTAAGCGGCTTTCGAAGTAATAGCTGTCGCCGGGGTCGAGCAGCCACGTCGTACCGTCGACGGTCAATTCGAGCTGACCGCTGACCACGACGCCGCCCTCGTGCCCTGCGTGCTGCAACATTTCCGGGCCGGTATCCGCGAGCGGCTGATACACCTCGCGCATGATGCCCATATTGCGGTCCTTGACACTCGCGCCCGCCAGATAGAACTCGATCTGCTCATTGCCGAGGTTCGGCATCTCCGCGCGGCGCGACACCACGGTGCGGTCGGCCTCGATTTCAAATGTGAAGAATTCGGCGAGACTCATGGGTATGCATTCGAGCAATTTCTTCAGCGATCCGACGGACGGACTCACGCGGTTCTGCTCGATCAGCGAAATCGTGCCGTTTGTCACGCCCGCCCGTTTCGCCAGTTCCCGCTGCGAAAGACCGTGCTTTTTCCGGATGTACTGCAGGCGGGCTGCCACTTCAATTGACATCAATGCACTCATGAGAACGGGTAGTACTTCACGAAAAGAGCGCATTCGAATAGCACGCGCGTGTGTTGAATATTCTAATCACTTTAAATTGAACGCTTCTGGGGAAAACCCTGAAAGCGAAACGAAATTTTTACGCATCTACCGGCTTCAAAGTTGACTTTATTACGCATAGATGGCTCAGGGTAAGCCCTCATCAAAGTTTCGTAAAAAGACTTTGACGGCCTTTTTGACTCGTATATCCTGAACTACAGGTTGATGTTTCCTGATTCGATTACCGCTGCGGCGGCCGGTTTAATCGCCGAAGCAGCGAGTAAAGAATGCGTTACGGGTAACAGCCTGTCGTCCCGTTTCTTTAAACGTTCGACGCGTTTTCCGAACGGGGCGTTCAATACTTTCAACGTGCCAGTCGAGTGTAATCGTGAGAGTCCGAGGCCCTTTGGTTAGGTGGGATCGTAGTCAGTTCGCGAGGTGTCTTCGCGCTGACAACGCCATCGCCGACGGCAGCAACGGCAGGCTTGCGTTTCGCCGCTTTCTGTCCGTCTTCACGATCCTGTCGCGCCGTTCCGTTCGTCGTCACAACTCTATTTCAGCGCGTGCGTTCATCGCGGTTCACACCGACGAAGTCGCGTCGCTCTTGCCCTAGCGCCTTTCCACCTGCCGCTGTCAGGCCCGCTTGCGGGTCGATGCTTCGCGCGCGTTATCGCGCCGCGTCTTCGGTCGCGCTCGTCCCTACATCGGACACGCGCCGTTGCACGCCTGCAATCGCGCGCAGCGGAGCGAACCGGACAGCGTATCTGTTTGCAACGCGCGGCGCGATCCGCTGACGACGCTGCCACGCAAGCACGCTTCCAGTAGCGTTGCGCTCCGCGCATCGCTGCGGAATCGTGCCGCGCGTACGCACACCATGATTTGCCGCGTTCCCGCAGTCAACGACGAATACCAGTTAGTCATGCAAATGAAACCTTTAGTCGGCGTCACGGCCGACAGAACGATGATGGGTCCGCATCCTTCGCATGTGGCCGGCGAAAAGTACCTCGCGGCCGTGGTCGACGGCGCGCAAGCGCTTGCGATGCTGCTGCCCGCGTTGGGCGACCGGCAGGCGCCGGACGATCTGTTCGCGCATATCGACGGCCTGCTGTTTACGGGCAGCTATTCGAATGTCGAGCCGCATCGTTATGGCGGTCACGCGAGCGCACCCGGCACGCTGCACGACGCCGCACGCGACGCGACGACGCTGCCGCTGATGCGCGCCGCGATCGACGCAGGCATCCCCGTGCTCGCTATTTGCCGTGGCTTTCAGGAAATGAATGTCGTATTCGGCGGGACGCTGCATCAAAGCGTTCAAACGGTGGACGGCTATGACGATCACCGCGAGAACAAGGAAGACGACCTCGACGTGCAGTACGGGCCTTCGCATGCGCTGCATCTGATGCAAGGCGGGCTGTTGCAGAAGCTCGCCGGCGGCGCAAGCGAAGTGCGCGTGAATTCACTGCACGGCCAGGGCGTCGAGCGGCTCGGCGACGGCCTCACGGTCGAAGCCCACGCGCCGGACGGGTTGATCGAAGCGATCAGCGTGACGCATGCGCGCGCCTTCACGCTCGGTGTGCAATGGCACCCGGAATGGAAGCACGCAAGCGACACGCTATCGACAGCGATCTTCCGTGCGTTCGGCACGGCGTGCCGCGAACGAATGCGCATGAGGACGGGTTCGGCAGCGGCTGCAAGCGCACATGTCTGATCCCCGTTCTGCGCAAAAAAACAGAGAGAACGATCATGCAAGACATTGACGAGTTTCTGAAGAAGCATCACATCACCGAAATCGAGGCGATCATTCCCGACATGGCAGGGATCGCGCGCGGCAAGATCATTCCGCGCAGCAAGTTCGAATCCGGCGAATCCATGCGCCTGCCGCAAGCCGTGATGATCCAGACGGTGACGGGCGAATATCCCGAAGACGGCTCGCTCACGGGCGTCACCGACCCGGACATGGTGTGCGTGCCCGATCCGTCGACGATCCGCATTATTCCGTGGGCCGTCGATCCCACCGCGCAGGTGATTCACGACTGCGTGCATTTCGACGGCACCCCCGTCGCGATCTCGCCGCGCCGCGTGCTGCGCCGCGTGCTCGATCTCTACAAGGCCAAAGGCTGGAAGCCTGTCATCGCACCAGAGCTGGAGTTCTATCTGGTCGACATGAACAAGGACCCCGACCTGCCCTTGCAACCGCCCGTCGGGCGCACCGGCCGTCCCGAAACAGGACGTCAGGCGTATTCGATCGAAGCCGTGAACGAATTCGACCCGCTCTTCGAGGACATCTACGAGTACTGCGATATTCAGGAACTCGAAGTCGACACGCTGATTCACGAAGTCGGCGCCGCGCAGATGGAAATCAACTTCCTGCACGGCGATCCGCTCAAGCTCGCCGACCAGGTCTTTCTGTTCAAGCGCACCGTGCGCGAAGCGGCGCTGCGTCATCACATGTACGCGACGTTCATGGCAAAGCCGATGGAGAACGAACCCGGTTCCGCGATGCACGTGCACCAAAGCCTCGTCGATGAAGAGACAGGCCAGAACCTGTTCACGGGCAGCGACGGCAAGCCGACCGACCTGTTCAACCAGTACCTCGCCGGCCTGCAGAAGTACACGCCCGCATTGATGCCGATCTTCGCGCCGTACATCAATTCATATCGGCGCCTGTCGCGCTTTATGGCTGCACCGATCAACGTGCAATGGGGTTACGACAACCGCACGGTGGGCTTCCGCATTCCGCATTCGGGCCCGCAGGCACGCCGCATCGAGAACCGCATTCCGGGCGTGGACTGCAATCCGTATCTGGCGATTGCGGGCACACTCGCGGCCGGCTATCTCGGCATGACGCAGCGGCTCACGCCGACCGAGCCGCTCACCAGCGACGGCTATGAATTGCCGTACCAGTTGCCGCGCAATCTCGAAGAAGGACTCACGTTGATGGGCGCGTGCGAGCCGCTCGCCGAAATCATGGGCGAGCAGTTCGTCAAGGCGTATCTCGCGCTGAAGGAAACCGAATATGAAGCGTTCTTCCGCGTGATCAGTTCGTGGGAACGCAAGCATTTGCTGCTGCACGTCTGAGTCCGGCGTCATCCGCAAAACAACTGGAGGCAACATGAGTTACAGAACAGAAGAAGTCGCTTACGTGCAGTCCGCGCAACCGGCCGCGAAGGCGAGTGCTTCGCAACAGCAGCGCAGCACGGCTGAATACCGCGCGCTCGATGCCGCGCATCATATTCATCCGTTCTCCGATATGGGCGCGCTCAATCGTGCGGGCAGCCGCGTGATCGTCAAGGCAGAAGGCGTCTATCTGTGGGACTCCGATGGCAACAAGATCATCGACGGCATGGCGGGACTGTGGTGCGTCAACGTCGGCTATGGCCGCAAAGAACTCGCGGACGCGGCGTACAGGCAGTTGCAGGAACTCCCCTTCTACAACACGTTCTTCAAGACCACGCACCCGCCCATCATTGAACTGTCGGCCTTGCTCGCCGAATTGACGCCCCCGCCGTTCAATCACTTCTTCTACTGCAATAGCGGCTCGGAAGGCAACGATACGGTGCTGCGCATCGTTCATCAGTATTGGGCGACGCAAGGCAAGAAACTGAAGAAGTTCGTCATTTCGCGCAAGAACGGCTATCACGGTTCGACGATCGCGGGCGGCACGCTCGGCGGCATGGGCTATATGCACGAGCAGATGCCTTCGCAGGTAGAGCACATCGTGCATATCGATCAGCCGTACTGGTTCGGTGAAGGCGGCGACATGACGCCGGAGGAATTCGGCCTCGAACGTGCGCGTCAGCTCGAAACGGAGATTCTCGAGCTTGGGGCTGAGAACGTTGCTGCGTTTATCGGTGAGCCTTTCCAGGGAGCGGGCGGCGTGATCTTTCCGCCTTCTACCTACTGGCCGGAAATCCAGCGCATCTGCCGCAAGTACGACGTGCTGCTGGTCGCCGATGAAGTGATCGGCGGCTTCGGACGCACGGGCGAATGGTTCGCGCATCAGCATTTCGGCTTCGAACCCGACCTCATCACCATGGCGAAGGGCTTGACGAGCGGCTACATCCCGATGGGCGCCGTCGGCCTGCACGACCGCATCGCCGAGGCGATCATCGAGAACGGCGAGTTCAATCACGGGCTCACGTATTCCGGCCACCCCGTCGCCGCCGCCGTGGCTGTCGCGAACCTGAGGCTGTTGCGCGACGAGAAGATCGTCGAGCGCGTGAAGAACGAAACGGGGCCGTATTTCCAGCGGTCGCTGCGCGAGACGTTCGCGAACCATCCTATTGTCGGTGAAGTGGCGGGCGCGGGACTTGTCGCGGGCATCCAGCTCGCGCAAAACCCGAAGACCAGACAGCGCTTCGAGAATGGTGGCGACGTCGGCACGATCTGCCGCGACTTCTGCTTCAACGGCAATCTGATCATGCGCGCCACGGGCGACCGCATGCTGCTCTCGCCGCCGCTCGTCGTCACGAAGAGCGAGATCGACGAGATCGTCGCGAAGGCGAAAAAAGCCATCGACGCAACCGCACAACAGCTAGGGCTTTCGTAACGGTAGTCAGACCACCGGCGCGGGCGCCGTGACGCATCGACAACGCGACACACGCTCACGCCAGACTTTTACCTCCAAGGGAAATCAACATGAGCGTTTGTCATCTTCGTCATGCGGTCGCGGGGGCCGCGCTGGTAGTCGTGACGGGCATTGCCGCACTGTCGGGAACGGCAGCGCAGGCGGCCGATACCGAACTGAACGTCTATAACTGGTCCGACTACATCGCGAAAGACACGATTCCAAACTTCGAGAAACAGACGGGCATCAAGGTCAAGTACGACAACTACGACAGCGACGACACGTTGCAGGCCAAACTGCTTGCCGGCAGTTCCGGCTATGACATCGTGGTGCCGACGTCGAACTATATGGCCAAACAGATTCAGGCCGGCGTCTATCAGAAGCTCGACAAATCGCAGATGCCGAATCTGAAGAATCTCGACCCGACCTTGATGAAGATGATTTCCGACGCGGACCCGGGTAACCAGTACGGCGTACCGTGGGCATACGGCACGGACGGCATCGGCTACAACGTGCAGGCCGTGCAGAAAGTGCTGGGCCCGAATGCGCCTGTTGACAGCTGGGCGCTCGTGTTCGATCCCGCCAACATGTCGAAGCTCAAGAGCTGCGGCGTGTCGTTCCTCGATCAAGCCGTCGACGTATTCGCCGCGACGCTGCAATACATGCACAAGGACCCGAACAGCACGAACCCCGGCGACTACCAGGCGGCGTACGAAGTGCTGAAGAAAGTCCGCCCGTACATCACGCAGTTCAACTCGTCGGGCTATATCAACGACCTCGCGAATAACGACGTTTGCGTGGTGGTCGGCTGGTCCGGCGACGTCGGCATCGCGCGGCGCCGCACCCAGGAAGCGAAGCGCTCATACGAAGTCAAGTTCTCGAACGTGAAGGAAGGCGGGCTGCTGTGGTTCGACGTGATGGTCGTGCCGAAAGACGCACCGCATCCCGAAGCCGCGATGAAGTGGATCAACTTCATTTCGGACGCGAAGAACAATGCAGCCATTACCAACGAAGTGTTCTACCCCACCGCCAATCGCGCCGCGCGCCAGTTCGTCACCCCGGCTGTCGCGCAGGATCAGACGGTCTATCCGGCCGACGACGTGATCGCAAAGATGACGCTGATGAAACCGATGCCGACGGATATTCTGCGGCTCGAAAACCGCCTTTGGGCACAACTGAAAACCGGTCATTGAAGCTGTAGTTCAACACCGGTTTTCAGGGACATGAAAGGGAACTGAATGAGACGAACAGGGATCGCTCGATCCCTCTTCGTAGAGCAGTAGCGCAGTCAGTCTGCGTCTTGCGCGCAGCCCCGTGTTTCCCCGATTGCAGCACGACACCTGCGAGCGCTTCGCGCGCCTCGCCAGGGCCCGTTCGTGCCTGCGATCCGCAAAGAACGGTCACATATGAATACGATGCACACCACGCAAGCAGCGAATGCGGCCACGCAGCCCGCGATGACGAAAGAGAAGACGGATCAATTCGTTCGCATCGAAAACGTCGTGAAGAAGTTCGGCGACAGTACGGCTGTCGACAACGTCAACCTGAGCATCGCGAAGAATGAACTGTTCGCGCTGCTCGGCAGTTCGGGCTGCGGCAAGTCCACGCTGTTGCGGATGCTGGCGGGCCTGGAGACGGCTACGTCCGGCAAGATCTATGTCGACGGCGAAGATCTCGCGGCCTTGCCGCCCTATCGCCGCCCCGTCAACATGATGTTCCAGTCGTATGCGCTCTTTCCGCATATGACGGTCGAGTCGAATGTCGCGTTCGGTCTCAAGCAGGAAGGCACGCCGAAGAACGAGATCAGGGAGCGCGTCGCCGATGCGTTGAATCTCGTGCAGATGACGAAGTACGCAAAGCGTAAGCCGCATCAGCTATCGGGCGGGCAGCAGCAGCGCGTCGCGCTGGCGCGCTCGCTCGTCAAGCGCCCGAAGCTGTTGCTGCTCGACGAGCCGATGTCCGCGCTCGACAAGAAGATCCGCCAGAAGACTCAACTCGAACTCGTGAACATCATCGAGAAAGTCGATGTCACCTGCGTGATGGTCACGCACGATCAGGAAGAAGCGATGACGATGGCGAGCCGCCTCGCCGTGATGAGCGAAGGCCGCATCGTGCAGATCGGCTCGCCGACGCAGGTCTACGAGTTTCCGAATAGCCGCTTTTCCGCCGAGTTCATCGGCTCGACCAATCTGTTCGAAGGCGTCGTCGTCGAGGACGAACCCGATCACATCTTTGTCGAAAGCGAGGATCTCGAAGCGCGCATGTATGTGAGCCACGGCGTAACGGGGCCACTCGGCATGCCCGTCGGCATTTCGGTGCGCCCCGAGCGCGTGCGCGTGACGCGCGAGAAGCCCGGTGCCGCGCACAACTGGGCGCGCGGCGTCGTGACGGATGTCGCGTACATGGGCAGCTATTCGCTGTATCACGTGCGCCTGCCGAGCGGCAAGACCGTCATGTCGAATCTCTCCAGTTCGCACCTGATGAGCGAAGGTGCGCCCGTCTATCAAGACGACGTGTTCGTCTCCTGGTCGCCTTCGAGCGGCGTGGTGCTGACGCAATGAGAAATCCCGCCCAAACCTCCGCGGCGCAACTGCGCGCCGCCCCGAATGCGAGCCCCGCGCTCGCATCGTTCAAGCAGCGCCTCGCGAAGCTGCTCCCTTCGGGGCGCAGCACCGTGATCGGCATTCCCTTCATCTGGCTCACGGTGTTCTTCGCGCTGCCGTTCGTGCTGGTGCTGAAGATCAGTTTCGCCGATTTGCGCCTTGGCATTCCGCCTTATACAGAACTCGTCAGCGTGAAGGACGGCATGGTGCATTTCGCGCTGCAACTGAGCCATTACGCGTTCCTGTTGCAGGACAGCCTGTACGTCGCAACGTATCTCAGCTCGCTGAAGATGGCCGCCGTCTCGACCCTCTGCTGCCTGTTGATCGGCTATCCGATCGCGTACTACATCGCGCGTTCGGCACCCGCTACGCGCAACCTGCTGATGATGGGCGTGATGCTGCCGTTCTGGACGTCGTTTCTGATCCGTGTGTACGCGTGGATCGGCATTCTGAAAGACGACGGCCTGCTCAATCACACGCTGATCGCGCTCGGTCTGATTCACACGCCCTTTCGTCTCTATCACACGGATATCGGCGTCTATATCGGCATGGTCTATTCGTACTTGCCGTTCATGGTGATGCCGCTGTATGCGCATCTCGTGAAGATGGACCTGACCCTGCTCGAGGCCGCCTACGACCTCGGCGCAAAACCGTGGACGGCGTTCACACGCATCACGTTGCCGCTGTCGAAGAACGGGATTATCGCGGGGTCGCTACTCGTGTTCATTCCCGCTGTCGGTGAATACGTGATACCGGAACTGCTCGGCGGCGCGGACACGCTGATGATCGGTCGCGTGATGTGGGATGAGTTCTTCAACGACATGGACTGGCCGATGGCGTCCGCCGTGACCGTGGCGATGGTGCTGCTGTTGCTCGTGCCGATGGCCGTATTCCAGTACTACCAGGTCAAGGAACTGGAGGGTGCGAAATGATCAAGCCGAACAAGCCTTTGTCCGCCACGGTGCTGACGCTCGGATTTCTCTTTCTCTACATTCCGATCATCAGCCTTGTCGTGTTCTCGTTCAACGAATCGAAGCTCGTCACCGTCTGGTCCGGCTTCTCGCTGAAGTGGTACGGGGCGCTGCTGCATGACGACGAACTGCTCACGGCCGCGTGGCTGTCGCTGAAGATCGGCTTGATGACGGCGTGCGCGTCCGTCGTGATCGGCACGTGGGCGGGTTTCGTGCTGGCGCGCTTTGGGCGCTTTCGCGGCTTCACGTTCTTCGCCGGCATGATCAACGCGCCGCTGGTGATTCCCGAAGTGATTCAGGGCATATCGCTACTGCTGCTCTTCGTCGCGCTGGAACAGATGATCGGCTGGCCCAAGGGACGCGGCGTGCTGACGATGTGGATCGGCCACGTGATGCTGTGCGTTTCATACGTCGCAATCATCGTGCAGTCACGCATCAAGGAACTGAACCGGTCTCTCGAAGAAGCGGCACTCGATCTCGGCGCGACACCGTTCAAGGTGTTCTTCGTCATCACGCTGCCGCTGATCTCGCAGGCCTTGCTGTCCGGCTGGCTGCTGTCGTTCACGCTTTCCATCGACGATCTCGTGCTGTCCGCATTCCTGTCCGGCCCGGGTTCGACGACGCTGCCGCTGGTGGTGTTCTCGCGCGTGCGCCTCGGCCTGAACCCGGAAATGAATGCACTCGCCACGCTCTTCATCACGGCCGTGACGATCGGCGTGATCGTCGTCAATCAATGGATGTTGATGCGCGACCGCAAGCGCACTCGCGACATGCAGATGGCGTTCGCAATAGCCGACGCCGCCGATGCCCCTTCGAAAACCACACGCCCTGCCGTGGCGACCAACACGCTCGATACGGCCAACGCATAAGAAGTTCTTCGCAATACGACAAACAAGGAGAAAATTGCATGAGAAAGAAACTTATCTGTCTGCTGGTAGCGGGGGCTCTGCCGGGTGCCGCTTTTGCGGACTCGACCAGCGCACAGATCAAGGCGCTTCAGCAGCAACTGAACGCGTTGCAAAAGGAAGTGAAGGAATTGCGCGCGCAGGTGGCCACCGCGCCTGCAGCGAAGCCTGCTGTGGGCACGGCCGCTACGCCCGCGTTGGCAGCGGCTCCTGTCGATATCACGTCGCCCGATTACGGCCGGGCGCCTGCCAACATCAGCAACGACGACCTGACCACGATCAGGCAGCAGATCGCGAATCAGCAGTTGAAGGTCGATTCGCTGGAAGACGCGGCGCAGACGGGGCCGATCGCAGGTCTTTCGGTGACGGGTTATATCGACCCGACGTACATCTATAACCGCGCGCAGAGTTCGTCATCGTTCCTGTTTGCGAATCACGAGAGCGCGTACAACTACTACAACAGCACGTTCGGCGATCTGTATCTCGACATCAAGAAGACATTTGGTGTCGGGCCGATGGCGCCGTCGGCGGAAATCACGTTGATGCCGAACCGTGGCAACGGCATCACGCTGCTGCAGAACTCGCACGGCGACATTGGCAACAACATCCTGAACACGGCCGTCGTCAATGTGCCGCTGACGGGGTCGACGACGTTCGTTGCGGGTTTGATTCCGAGCTTTGGCGGCTATGAAGTGCAGCAGTCGAACCAGATGCTGACGCTCACGCACAACCTGCTGTATGACTTCTCCGATCCGGGCAGCTATGTGGGTGTCGGCGCGAACTATACGGCGGGCAACTGGGCCTGGAAATTCTTTGTCGGCAATGAACAGTACCGCACGTATGGTGCCGTCACGCAGACGGGCACGAATGCACTGGGCGATCCGATCACGACGAGCAACAAGATTCCGACGTTTACTGCGCGCGCCGACTATACGTGGTCCAGTGCGCTCGATATTGGCGGGTCGTTCAATATTGGACGTCAGACGCTGCCGAGTGCCGTCGATCCGGTGACGGGCAATGTCAGTTATGGCGTGGGCGGTCAGGCGCCCAGTTCGGGCGGGACTTTCTTCTTTGGCGAAGTCGACGCGACTTATACGCTGGCGGATGTGCAGTACAACGCTGAACTCGATTATGGGCAGCAGCAGAACGCGGCGTTCAATGGCGGCCAGGCGCAGTGGTATGGTTTGTCATTGCTCGCGCATCGGAAGTTCAATATGCCGGTGGTGGGTCGCATGGGTGCGACTGTGCGGTATGACTTGCTCGTCAATAGCAAGAATGGTGGTGGCGGTGGTGGGATTGCCTTGAATTCCAATGGTATGGATGTGAATAACGGTTTTGGTATCGGTGCTGATTGTCTCGCTAATTCGCAGGCCAATGGTGGCCTTGGGTTTGAGTGCAAGGGGGCTAACCGTCAGGATGTCGCGCTGGATCTGTTGTTCTTCCCGACGCAGCAGATTACCGTCAAGGTGGAATATCGTCATGACTGGGCTAATCAGAAGGTGTTCCTGCGGAATGATGGGTCTTATAGCAAGTCGAATGATTTGCTGGCTACGCAGTTTATTTACTCATTCTGAGGGGTCTCTTTTGTCTGCGACGCTTTTTGGGTGGTGTGCCTGGGGGCGTTGCTGGCAGCTGCGGTGTGCCTCTGCTCGCTCTGGCATCCGCGATGCGTTAGCTCGCTTCACGCGTCGCCCCTGTGCGGGGCGGCA
>NZ_JAGUUD010000057.1:0-53810 GCF_020177535.1 Paraburkholderia sp. XV
TTTCTTTGCGGCGGCAAAGAAAAGTAGGTGCCGCCCCGCACAGGGGCGACGCCTGGAGCGAGCTAACAATTGGCGGATGCCATCGCAAAGGCCGAAAACACCGACCGGCGCAGCACGACCCACGAAGGCAAATCGCGGATGCCAGCGCAAACGCCGAAAACCCCAAACGGCGTCGCCAGCCAACCCTAACCCCAACCCCTACCCCTCCCTCCGCAACTCCGCCGATTCCCGAACCATGGCAATAAGCGCCCTCAACCCAGCGGGCACATGCTTGCGCCCAGGATAATAAAGACACAACCCATCCAGCGGCGGCGTCCAATCCTCCAGCACGCGAACCAGCGTCCCCGCCTGAAGATCCTCAGCGACCGTCCACTCGGACAGATAAGTCAGCCCAACCCCAGCCCGCGCAGCGCTCAACATTAACCCGGATTCATCAAGGGTCAACGCACCCTTGCCATCGATCCGCACCGTCTCCCCATGCCGCTCGAACTCCCATTGATAAATCGTGCCACTCGGCATCCGAGTCCGAATACAACGATGCTGACTCAACTCGTCAGGCGTACGCGGCGGCCGATGCCGCGCAAAATACGCCGGACTGCCGACCACGGCAAACCGCTGCTTATCCCCGAACGGCACCGCAATCATGTCCTGCGGCACCGTCTCCGCGAGCCGGATCCCCGCATCGAACCCCTCGATCACGATGTCGATCAGCCGCCCCTCCGTCACGATATCCAGCTTCATCTCCGGATAGCGCGCGAGGAACGCTATGAAAACAGGCATCGCCTGATGCGCCGCCCCCACGGCCGTGTTGATCCGCAAGGTGCCGCTCGGCGTGTCGCGAAAGCTGCCCGCCTGCTCCAGCGCGACGCGAATCGTCGACAACGCGGGCGCCACACTGTCGACAAACTGCGCCCCCGCCTCCGACAACGACACACTGCGCGTCGTGCGATTGAAGAGCCGCACGCCGATGCGCGCTTCGAGCGCCGCCACAGAATGGCTCAGTGCCGACGTCGAGACGCCCATCTCGTTGGCGGCGGCGCGGAAGCTCCGGTGACGCGCAACAGCTAGCACCGCTTCGAGTTCGCTCAGGCCGGTCGTCTTCATTATCCTGTTTTGCTCAATAGGTCATGTCTGATTGTACGGCTAGTCGCGTCAATCAGGCGCCGCTATCTTTATGGCACTGAAGGCAAGTCACGGGATACGCAGATGCACACAATCGACAGGATCTATATCGACGGCGCGTTCGTCACGCCGCACGGCGACGAATGGTTCGACCTTTTCAACCCCGCGACCGAGCGCGTGATCGGCCGTGTGCGTCTCGCGGACGCAAAGGATGCACGCGATGCAATCGCGGCAGCGAAGCGCGCGTTCCCGGCGTTTTCGCGCACCAGCAAACGCGCGCGCATCGACATGCTCAGGCGCATGCATGCCGCCGTCGTCGCGAAAGAGGACGAGCTCTACGAAGCGATCGTCGAAGAGTACGGCGCGCCCGTGTCGCGCGGCCGCTGGATGGCGCAGCACGCGAGCAATGTGCTGATCGAAGCGGCGAAGGTGCTGGAGCAGTACGAGTTCACGCGCCGCGCGGGCAGCGCGGAAGTCGTGATGCAGCCGCTTGGCGTCGCGGGGCTGATCACGCCGTGGAACAGCAATGCGGGCTTCATCTGCGGCAAGCTCGCGGCCGCGCTGGCGGCGGGCTGCACGACAGTCATCAAGCCGAGCGAAATGAGCGCGCTGCAGACGCAGATCGTCACGCAGGCGCTGCACGAGGCGGATCTGCCGCCCGGCGTGTTCAACATCGTGACGGGGCGCGGCGATTCCGTCGGCGCGCAGATCAGCTCGCATCCGGATGTCGCGAAGATTTCGTTCACGGGATCGACGGCGGTCGGCAAGACGATCCTGCGCACGGGCGCCGATACGCTCAAGCGCGTGACGCTCGAACTGGGCGGCAAGTCGCCCGCCATCGTGCTCGAGGACGCGGACTTCGAGCAGGCCGTGCCGCTCGCGATCAACGCAGGCTTCATGAACAGCGGGCAGGCATGCATCGCGGGTACGCGCATTCTGGTGCCGCGCCAGCGTCTCGCTGAGTTCGAGGCGCGCGTGCGCGACGAAGTGGCGTTGACGCAATCGGGCGATCCGCGCGATCCGCGCACCACCGTCGGGCCGATGGTCAGCCAGAAGCAATGGGAGCGCGTGCAGCGCTATATCGGCATCGGCATTGACGAAGGCGCGCGGCTGGTCGCGGGCGGCGAAGGGCGTCCCGACGGGCTCGATGCCGGCTGGTTCGTGCGGCCGACCGTCTTCAGCGACGTGACCAACGACATGACGATCGCGCGCGAGGAAATCTTCGGGCCGGTGCTGTCGATCATCGCGTACGGCGACACGGAAGAGGCGATCAGGATCGCCAACGACACCCACTACGGCTTGCAGGCGTACGTGTTCGGGCAGGACAGGGCGCGCGCGCACGAAGTGGCGTCGCGCATCGAGGCGGGACGCGTGCTCGTCAACACGCTGGCGCATGAGCCGGCTGCGCCGTTCGGCGGATTCAAGCAGTCGGGTATCGGCCGCGAATACGGCACATATGGCATCGAAGCGTTTCTCGAGCCGAAGGCGTTGCTCGGCGTGCTGTGAGCGTGCTGTGAGCGAGTCGTGACGCATCGAGCGCGGCGGTGAAGGACCGGGTGTCTTTCACCGCCTTTCTTTTGCTCGCGCGTGTTAGCGTAGGACGATCCCCATGCGCCGAGCCCGGACGGCGCGCGCCGCCCGTCGACGCACGCGATCGAGCCAGCACGCATGTGATACGTGAAAGCCTGCGTAAGCGAGCCCTTAGCGGCGAGCCTCCCATCGCGTGGGACGCGTTGTTATCGTTTCGGCATCTTCATTACTGCAACGGCAGCCGCCGTTCTGCCGATCGCCATGATCTCGCTCAAACGCATTTCTCTTCTCGCCGCGCTGGTCGCGCTGACCTGCGCCGCTCACGCGCAAGTGCCGCCTTCGTCCGATTTTCCGCCGCCGCACGACGGCACCGCGCATGACGGCCCGCCGCCGCATGGTCCGGGCTTCGCGGCGATCAACGATCTCGAGCATCTACAGCGTCTCTATGACATGAGCGGGCGCGATGCCGAGATGATTGCGGTTTATCACGACGTGCTGTCGAAGACGCACGATCCGGCATTGCGTCATTACGTGTATGTCGCGTTGGCGCGCAACCAGCTGAAGCCCGCCAACGTCGATCAGGCGATCGACACGATCCGCAAGAGCCTCGATGAAGATATCGACACGCTCGACAAGCAAGCTGTGCTGCGGCCAAAGCGCTGAAGCATGTCCCTGCTCGCTGCCCGCATCACGCGAGCAGCGAGATCAATCCTCCGATTGTCAGCCCTGCCGCGAGCCACTTGCCTGCGGTGTAGAAGCCGTTGCGCTCGTCGTGCGGCTGGTCCGGCCGCTCCAGTCCCAATGCGCCATAGGCGAATGCCTTCACCGGCGAGACGTTCGCGGGATTGGCTTCCGTGCTGCCCGTATCGTCCGTTGCGGTGGGGTCGTCGATGTCGCTATCGGTAACGGCCGAGTCCGGCGTGCCGTTGTCCGCTTCCGTTTGTGTGTTGTCCGTGCCTGCGTCAGTGGATGCCGTCGCCTGATCCGTAGCCTGCACACGCGAAGCCGCCGCCGCGCCTTCGGGCGAAATGCTGACCGTGACGCCCGGTTGCGCAGGTTTCGTCGCAGTGTTCTGCTTCCCTTCGTTCTGCTTTTGCGCGGCGCCGATCACATTGTTCACCGCGGACTGCGCGGCTTGCGCCGATGCTTCGCCGGACACGGAAGCGAGTTGCGTCGACGGCGTCGTCGCCGTCCCATATCCGACACTGCTTACCATTGCTCGCCTCCTTCAGTCGCGAATTCCAGTTGCACTGACGGTGCTAACGTCCAGTCGCGCGCGCAACTTGAGGCCTCGTAAGGCCCGGTAAGCAAGCCGGGCGCGCACGTCATGCGGCGATGTACACCCACGCATCGATGCCGGACTTCAGCGTGACGAGCACGCGCTTGTAGTCCGACACCTCGTATTCATCGGCGGCGAGTAGCTCCTGCTGGGTGATTTCGAAGACCGTGCCCGCCACTTCGTCGGCGGGATTGGCGCTGGGTCGCACCACGGGATGATGAGTCTTGCCGCTGATCTCCACGACCTTAGGATCGCCGATGGCAAGCAGCGTCTGCGCATAGCCTGGCAATGAATCGGGACGGCCCGCGAGCTCGCGGCCGAAGCTGGAAATCTGTACGTTGCGATCCTGCAGCGTGCCGTACGAGAACAGATAAACGATGCCGGGGGTGTTCAAGTGGCGCTCCTCGATTCGATTCGAAAAAGGAAAGTCTACCGTCGCGGCGTGATACACGCGCGCGACCGTCGCGCAACAGCCCGTCGCAAAAACGCGGGAAGCGAAAACTCTCCCTCGACTATCAGGCGCGCGGTGGATACGCCGGGTCGGTTGGCTTCGATTGGAGTGTGTGTTCAGCAAAAAGCTGGATGCGGGCGGGCGCTTCTTTACTGCGCGCTGATGTTGCTCTGACTTCGTTCCGGGTGTAACTAAAACAGCCCGAACATTCTGGCGTTCGAGCTGTTTTTTTAGCGCTTCGTTTCTTTCCCGTTACCGCTCTCGACGCGCTTCCTATTGCGACGCGCTGGTGTCGGCGGAAGGCGCCGCGATCATCGCCACGCCGCAAAACCAGCCATCGGAAGACGGCTCACGCGCTTGCCATTGCGCGCGTTTGCCCAGCACGTTATCGCATTGCACGGGCGGCACGAGATCTTGCGTCGTGGCCGTGCATTGCTGGACTTCGCGGCCGAGTGCCTGCGATTCGAATGGCTTCGGCTTGTCCGCGGGCTGGCTCACGGCGGCCAGATCCGTGTCGACGGGCCGCGGCGCGCGCGGTTCGTCCGGCGAAGGCTTGTGCAACTGCTCGCGAATCTCTTCGATGCGCGTCGAGTACCAGTCGCTCAGGCACGCGACATCCCTGCAGTTCTCTTCGCGCCACGCCCATTTGCTGTCGCTGTCTTTTCTGTACGCGCGACGGTCGGCGGCCTGGCGCTGTGCGAGCTTGAACAGCTTGCCGAGTTCGTCGTCTGCTCGCGACAGACCGTCGTCGTGGCAGATCAGCGTCTCGGCTGGCGAATGCGCCTTTGCGCAATTGAAGCTGGTGGCATGCGCGCTGGTCATCGCCAGCAGGCCGAGCGCGGCTACGGTGTATCGGTTGAGCTTCATCGTATGCGGATGGCTAGTGACACACGACAACGCATGTGACTGCGCTGATGCCCGCTGCCGCGCCGACCAGGCCGCCGAGCATGAAGGTCTGAAGCGATGTCGCGCATCCTTGCAGACACAGGATGGCCGCGAGCAGGATGGAAGCAGTGGTAAAGCGCATTGGCCCCTCGATGCAGATAGTCTCGATCTGCAAGCATAGGTGCCGTGCGCGTACGCATTCGGGCGAGCAACGGGCGATAAAGCCGGTTGCTTACGAGAAATTGCGCACGCGTCAGGATATGGAAGACATGGCGCGCCGAGCGGGAGCGGAGCGCGCACAAACGTTCAAGACTGTGCGCCGCCGCGCGCGATACGCTGGGTTCCGTACGGTAGATCCGGGTATTCAGCGTGAGGGCGACATGACCACTTCCACCACCGTAACCAGACCTCGGGTGCTTCCCGAGATTCGCGAAGCGACGTTCCCCAGCGATACTGCGCCGCTCGTCGCGATCGTTCGCGAATACGTGAGATGGCTCGCTATGGACCTGTCGTATCGCGGCTTCGAACAAGAGATGCAATCGTTCGAACAAACGTATACGTTGCCTTCGGGTATGTTCCTGATCGCGGAAGTTCCGACGGAGATAGCGGGCTGCGTCGGACTGCTGCGTCATTCGGATGAGGTCGCCGAAGTGAAGCGGCTTTACGTGCGGCCAGCATACCGTGGGTCCGCGCTCGGCGAGAAACTCATGCATGCATTGATCGACAAGGCGAAGTCGCTCGGCTTTGCAAAGCTCGTGCTAGATTCCGTACCTCAAACGGCTTTCGCGCAAATGCTCTACGAGCGTTTGGGTTTTGCAGAGACCTCTCCGTACTACGCGAATCCCGTTCCCGGTACGCGCTTTCTCGAACTCGTGCTCTGAAGCGCAAGACGGCGCGCGCCGCGAACGTTCATCGAACACACGTGCAAGGAATCCATGTCGTCGGCCAACTCACTGCTTCTCTCGCCAGGCGCACAGTCTCTGTTCGATGAATGGTGTATCGCCGATCTCGACCTCGCGCTGATGCTCAACCGCCTCGTGCTGAACGGCGACGACGTGCCGGAACATCTCGCCGATTACGCGCGGCATCAATGGCAAAGGCCGTCGGTGCAACGCTGGGTCCAGTTGCAGCGGCTGTCTCTTTGACGCACGGGCCGCGATTCATTTCCCACATAAAGGGAATAGGCGGTTGCGTTCGCGACATGAATTGCATCGAATGCAAGCTGCCCGCGACCGCAAACGTCAAATGTCAGGTAAAGCGGGCCGGCTGGCATTGACTGCCCGACTGTGCGAATCGATGTGAAGTATTAACCTCAGGCGTTTGCTGCCGTTATACATCGGCAGAGTGACCGAAACTGGCCTGAGTTGACAATGCTTTTCTCCCCGACGGAACAGACGTCCGACGCCGGATTTAGAAGCCGGTTTCACCGACGTTCGCTGGAACATCAGCGACCCCTTTCGACCGTGACGATGGCGTTTACCGTCGTCGCGTTCATCGCCTTCGCTTGCGCGCGCAGTCTCGTCTCCGGACCGGCCGTGCCGCTCGTGTGGCGGCTCGCGTGCGCGATCGTGCTTGCGCTGCTGGTCGCCGCGATTCCCCGGACCCGGCGCACGTCGGTATTCGGCGGCATCGGCGTGGCGTACACGCTCGTCCTGCTGGCGGGGCTCGCGTTGAATGTGGTCGGGCTCGAAGAGCCGCTGTTGTGGGCGCTGCCTGCGATCGTGGTGATCTCCGTCTGCGCCGCGCCGCTGTGGCTCACGCCTGCGCACTTCTGCATCGGCACCGCGCTGTTCTACGCCGCGGGCACGCCGCTGTTGCTGAACCTGCCCGACCCGCACGGCAACACCAGCGTCGTGTGCTGGATGTGGATACTGATCGCGGTGCCGACCTCGGCCGTGTTCCACTTTGGTTTCTACTGGTTCCGGCGCAATCACTTTTTGCTGGAAGACCGGCTCGCCCGCCTCGCCGCCACCGATCCGCTGACAGGCCTGCAAAACCGCCGCGCGTTTCTGGAGCAGGCGGCGATGCGTCTGTCCAAGCTGGATAGCGGCGCGAAGGTCAGCGCGATCTTTCTCGACATCGACTACTTCAAGTCGCTCAATGACCAGTTCGGCCATGCGGTCGGCGATCAGGCGCTGTCGGACGTGGCGCGCGTGCTGAAGGAACTGACGGCGGCGGCCGATATCGTGAGCCGTATCGGCGGCGAAGAGTTTGCGCTGTTGCACGACGCGGCGTTGCGTCCCGCCGCGCATCTGGCCGAAACGCTGCGCGCGGCGATCGGGCGCGTCGCGCGTCCCGATGGCCAGTTGAGCGCAAGCTTCGGCGTGGCGGAATACCGGCCGGGCGAAAGCGTGATGGCGCTGCTCGACCGCGCGGACGAGGCGCTGCTGCGCGCGAAGTATTCGGGACGCAACCGCGTGTGCGCGGAACGCGCGACGCTCGTCGACCCGGTGCGCCTGACGTGGACGCACGTCCACGCCGACGGCGATACGGCGTCGCAGCCGATTCGCCAGCAATGGGACGACTTCTGGCTGACCTCGCATTTCCAGCCGCTCTATAGCCTGTCGCATCAGAAGCAGGTCGGCTTCGAGGCCTTGTTGCGCGGCGAGCGCGAGGACGGCGCGCAGGTGCCGCCCGTCGAGCTGTTTTCCCCGAAGCCCTTCACCGATCAGGGCGAGCTGGACCGCACCAGCCACGTGCTGCATCTCAGCAATGCGCGCCGCCTGATACCGGACGACGCGTGGGTCTTCCTGAACATCCTGCCCGCGACCTTCGTCGCCGACGGCTATCCCGATCAACTCGCACAGATCGCGCGCTCGGCGGGCATTCCGTCCGAGCGCGTGGTGCTCGAACTGCTGGAGTCGCATGGCGGCAGCGTCGACGATATGTCGCGCGCGGCGGGTCAATATCGCGATCACGGCTTCCTGATCGCCGTCGACGATTTCGGCGCAGGCCATTCGAACCTCGACCGGCTGCTGCGTATCCGGCCCGACCTCGTGAAGCTGGACGGCGAACTGATCCGCGCCAAAAGCCCGGGTGCGGATCAGCCGATCCTGCCGAAGCTCGTCTCGCTGCTGCATCAGGCGGGCATGCTGGTCGTGGTCGAAGGCGTGGAGACCACTGAGCAGCTGATACTCGCCGTCGAATCGAATGTCGATTTCGCGCAAGGCTATTTGCTCGGCCGCCCTGCGCCGTCCGTTACGCCGCCCGATGCGGTGCACCGGCGCATCGATCACGCGTTCGACGTGATCGCCGAAGGGCGCGCGCATCAGCATGCGTTGTTCGAATCGGAAGTGCGGCCGTACCGGCAGGCGCTCGACGCGGGCGTCGATGCGTGGCTCAAGGGCGTGCCGCTCAACGACGCGTTCTATGATCTCGCGCAATTGGAGCTGTGCATCAGCTGCTTCGTGCTCGACGATACGGGCCGGCAAATCGGGCATGAGGTGCCGGGCAGGGCGTCCGGCATCGACGGCGGGTCATTGCATCCCGTCGCGAATCCGCGCGATGCGCGCTGGGACCACCGGCCGTATTTCCGCAATGCCGTGCTGCGGCCGGGCGTACCCATCACGAGCAGCCCGTATCTGTCGCTGGCGAGCGGCAGGCCGTGCATTGCCGTGACTGTCGCGTTGCAGTCCGCCGTGGGGCGCTGCGTGGTCGGCGCGGAGCTGGACTGGTCGCTGCAGCGTCTGCCGTGGCCGACGGCTGAGCATTGGTGATGGACGGGTTAGGGCAGAGCTATCTCGTTGCTGGCTGAATGCAGCTGGGCGAGCAGTGCGCAGGCCTGTTCATGGAGATCGGCGCCCGTGGGCCGCAGCGCGAAACGCGTCGATTCGGGCAGCCGCGCAAAATGCTTGCCCGTGCTGCGCGCATACGCGGGGTCGTAGTGCAGATCGATCAGCTGCTCGAATAGCTCGACACGGCGGTCTTCGTCGATCAGCTTGTGCCATTCGCCGATTCGCGCACGCCCATGCAATTCGACGAGCCGCGCGAGTTGCGACTTGAAGAGCGCACGGTCGTCGAACAGATGCGCGTAGTCCTCGAGCAGCAGGCGGATACGCTCGTCGCGCTCCGTGACCACGGCGACACACGAGCCGCGACGAATCTGTTCCGTCAATGAAGCGGGCAACGCGATGGACCCGATACGGCGGCTTTCCGCTTCGACGAACACGGGCCGTTTCGGATCGAAACGGCGCAACGCGCCGACGAGCGCGGTATCGAATGCTTTCTGCGTGGGTTGCGGCTCGTTGGGCAGCGTGCCGAGAATCGAGCCGCGATGCGCGGCGAGCGCTTCGAGGTCGAGGGTCTGCGCATCGGCCCTGGCGAGCGCATTCAGCAGACGTGTCTTGCCGCTGCCCGTGTGGCCCGCGAGCACGATATAGCTGAATTGCCGTGGCAGCGTATCGAGCAGTTCAACCACCTTGCACCGGTAGGTCTTGTAGCCGCCGTCCAGTTGCCGCGCGCGCCAGCCGATCAGATTCAACCACGTCGCCATCGACCCGGAACGCTTGCCGCCGCGCCAGCAATAGATCAGCGGACGCCAGTTGCGCGGGCGGTCCGCGAAGGTCGTTTCCAGATGCGCGGCGATGTTGCGCGACACCATCGCCGCGCCTTGCCGGGTCGCCTCGAACGGCGACACCTGCGCGTACATCGTGCCGATGATGACGCGCTCCTCGTTCGACAGTACGGGCGCGTTGATGGCGCCGGGAATGTGGTCCTCGGCGAATTCGAGTGGCGTGCGGACGTCGACGATTTCATCGAATTCCGCGATCTGGTCGAGCGTGACGAGAAGCGATTTCAAGGGCTGAAGCAAGAGGCCGCCGCGGCGCGGCGTACGGAACGATTATCGCATGCCGGGCTGTCTTTCCCGTTCCCGCCCGCGACGGGCCGTCGCAAGCGAATACCTCACGTTATGATGTAAAGTCACGGAAAGCGATGTAAGCTGATGGTGTGGAGGCGCAACATGTCGATTTCGTCGGTATTGCACTGGTGTTTCGGAACCCAGCGGCACCATAGGGGACTCGACCACGGCAACGGTGAATCGGGCGACGGCGAACACCGGGCGTTGGCGCGGCAGGACGAACGGCGGGAACTGCTGGACGAACTGCGCCGGCAGGCGTATCTGCACGATCTGCTGCGGCTCACGTGCGCGGATGTGATGCGCAAGCCGCCCGTCACGGTGACCGTCAATGAAAGCATCGGCGGCGCGCTGGCGGCGCTGGACGCGCACCATATCAAGCTGCTGCCCGTGGTCGGTGCCGAAGGGCGCCTCAAAGGCGTCGTCACGCACGTCGATCTGCAACCGCTGGACGAAGTCCTGCCTTTTCTCAAGCTCGCTTCCGACACCATCGCACCCGACAGCGAAAGGCGCGAATGGCCCGTCACGACCGTGATGTCGAGCCATGCACAGTACGTCGACGCAACGGCGCCGCTCACGGAAGTCATCCCGCTCTTCACGAAGAACGGCCATCATCATCTGCCCGTCGTGGATGAGGACGGGCGCGTCGTCGGCATGCTGACTCAGGCCGATATCGTCAAGCTCATGCTCGGCCATCCGGACAGCGTGTAAGCCCGCCGTTTATCCGGCCTCACGCGCTCAGGCGGCGCAGCGGTTCGCCGCGCGCGGCCAGTTGCCCGATCGCTTCGCCGATCGCGCCGCCCACCAGGATCACGGCCGGGCTGGCAATCTGTTGCGCCGCCGCACGCGCCGCGATGTCGCGCAGCGGCGCGCAGACCCGCTTCTCGCGCGACGTGCCGGCCCACTGCACGACGGCAGCGGGCGTCTCGGGCGCGAGCGTCTCGCCCAGGGCTTCGCTGATGCTGTCGATGCGGCTCGCGCCCATGTAGATTGCGAGCGTCATGCCCGTCGCCGCGAGCGTGGCCCAGTCGGGCTCGGTGCCGTCGCGCAGATGCGCGGTCACGAAGATCACGCCCTGGCAATGATCGCGATGCGTGAGCGACACGCCTAGCGCGGCCGCCGCCGCGAAACCCGACGAGATGCCGTTGACGATCTCGACGTCGATCCCCGCGTGCCGCAGGTCCGCGATCTCTTCGCCGGCGCGCCCGAACAAGAGCGCGTCGCCGCCCTTGATGCGCACGACGTGCTTGCCTTGCAGTGCGTAGCGGCGCATCAGGCGCTGAATGAACGCTTGCGGCGTCGACTTGCAGCCGCCGCGTTTGCCGACCTTGACGACGCGGGCATGCGGCGCTTTCAACGCGGCGATCTCGTCGTTCACGAGGTCGTCGATCAGCAGCACGTCGGCGGCTGCGATCGCCTTGGCCGCCCTGAAGGTCAGCAGATCGAGGTCGCCGGGTCCTGCGCTGACGAGTGTGACTTTGCCCGTGTTCATTCTGTTCTCCATCGTTTGATCGTCGATCATTGGCCGCCAATGCAAAACGGCGTCCCGTCCGTGCATGCACGAAGGGGACGCCGCTGTCCTGACTGATCCTGCCTGTTTTCCATGGCGGGCGCGCAACGCTGCGTGCCCACACTCGATTCGTTGCCGGCGCCTTTGCCGGCGAACACGTTATTGCAAGAACAAGGCCAGTGGTTTCGATGGGCGCGTATAGCATGCGCGCGAGGCGCGGCTGGCTTCGCTGGACGCTTTCTATGCGGAAAAGCACGGCGTGCGTGCAGGTCCGTGGGCCTCGCGCTCGCCGCACTCGCGCAGTGCTGCGACGCACCACGAGCGTGCCTGAAGGCATCATGTTGATACGCGCGGCGTGACCCGCCGGAACGTCTCGACGTCCGCAACCCTCCACCCGGCGTGGACTCGGGCGCATCGCCGCACATATGGCATAGCGCTTGCATCACCGAACCGCCGCGGCATCAACGATGAGCCGCTCTATGGCAAATCTTCGTAACATCGGATTGGACAACGGCGTCCCTTCGGTCTGGTCTCGCACCGGACTGTCGGGACGCCGTTTGCGTTTACTCACGACGGACGACGCACGACAAGCATCTGGAGACCACATGAAACAGCGCATCTCGACGTTGATCGATTTCTTTGTGCGAGACAAGGCGTCGACGAGTCCGCCCGCACACGGCGACGATGGCCCGCGTGACGGCGCGAGCATGCGACCCGAGCGCTTGAGAGACCGGCGTGCAACGCGCGCGCACAGGCGCCGCGGCGAGAGCTACAGGCCGGCACGCGCGGTACGCTGCGCCGGTTGAAACGGCATGACGCCGGCTTGCATGCCGACGTCCGTGAATCGTGACGGATTGTGACAATTCGTCTGTACGCCGCGCCTACACTGGGTTTTGGTCCACACACGCCGAAACTCAGCTTCCGCCATGACAGACGCCATTCAGCAGATCCAGAAGAACTACGACGATTGTCCGTATTACTCGTTTCCCTATCACCACAGCGCGCCTGAACATCTGGCGGCAGTCGCCTACGCGTTCGGCCTTTCCGCGCCCGACGTGCGCACGGCGCGCGTGCTTGAACTGGGATGCGCGGCGGGCGGCAATCTCATTCCGTTCGCGGTGCGCAATCCTCAGGCACGCGCGGTCGGAATCGATCTTTCCAGCACGCAGGTTCAAGACGGCTGCAGACGTATCGAGCGTTTGCAACTGGGCAACGTCGAACTGCTCCAGAAGGATCTGATGTCGGTGACAAAGACGTTCGGCCAGTTCGACTACATCCTGTGTCATGGCGTCTACAGTTGGGTGCCGGAGGCGGTGCAGCAGGCGATCCTGAACATCTGCCGCGAGAACCTGTCGGCTGACGGTATCGTCTACATTGGCTACAAGACCTATCCGGGCTGGAAAGCGCACGAGATCGTGCGCGATGCGATGCTGCTGCGCGCGCATGCGCAGGACGATGCCCATACGCGTCTCGCGCATGGGCGCGGCATGCTCGATTTTCTGCACAAGCACGCGCTGCGCAACAGTGTGCTCGCGCGCGCGGTCGAACAGGACCAGGAAACGGCTCAGACCTACGATGCCGCCTACGTGATCCACGACTTCCTGTCGCCGAACAACGCGCCTTGCTATTTCAAGGACTTTGCGGCGCGCGCGGAGTCGCACGGCCTCGCCTATCTGGCCGACGCCGAGCCGCCGCTGATGTTCGCGACCAACTACGGCGACGAGATTGCGCGGTTGCTGTTCAGCGAATGCGGACACAGCCAGGTGTTGCTCGAACAGTATCTGGACTTCGTCAGCGACCGCTCGTTTCGACGCTCGCTGCTCGTTCACAAGGAACGCGCCGGCGATATCAGCTATCAGATGCAGCACACACGGCTGCGCGAATTGCATGTGGCCGCGCAACTGGAATGCGCCGATGGCGAAGTGCGTATCGACGATTCGCCGCAGCGATTCGGCGCGTCCAATGGCAGCGTAGTCGTGTTCGACACGCCCGTCGCCAAGCTGGCCGCCGATGCGCTCGCGCGGGCATGGCCTTTCACGCTGGGTTTCGAGGAACTGCACCGCATGGCGCAGACGAGCTTGCCTGTCAGCGCCGAGGCGGGCAACGACACGGAAGGACAACTCGTCGCGTTCTTCAACGCGATCGTGGTTCAGGGCATCGGGCGTTATCGGGTGGCGCCGTACGTGCGTCAAGCGGAGAATCCATGCGTCGAACAGTCCGCCCGCGACTATCCCGCCGACCTGCCGCAAGGCCAGGCCGTGCACACCTTCAACGGATGGCACGAGCCCGTCCAGCTCGATCCCGTGGCGCAATACCTGTTGCCGCATATCGACGGCAGCCGGACGCGCGAGGCGCTGCTTGCGTTGCTCAAGCAGGCAGTCACGCAAGGCACGCTCGCGATTCCCCGCAAGGCATCCGCGGTCGATGCGCTCGACGACGAAGCGCTCGCAGCGGAACTGGACCGTGTGCTGGCGCTGCTGTGCGCGTGAATGTCTGCTACTGTTGACTGGTTCGCCAGCGCGCCCTACCAGGCGCGCGGCCCGTTGCGCCCGTTGCTCACGCAGAGGATCGTCATCATGCAGACACTGGAATGTGTGTTGCCCGCCGCCGCCGCGCTTGGAGAATGTCCGCGCTGGGACGAGCGGCGCGCGAAGCTGTGGTGGGTCGATATCAACGCGCCCGCGCTGAATAGCTTCGATCCGAAGACAGGCGAGAACAGCGCGATTCCGATGCCCGAGAACATCGGTTGCTTTTCGTTGACCGAGGACGATGGCTTCATCGCGGGCATGCGCACGGGCATCTTTCTGCTCGATGCGAAAGGGCAGGTCGTGCGCAAGCTGTGCGCGAACGCCGAGAACCCCGCAACGAGCCGTTTCAACGACGGCCGTTGCGACGCGCGCGGACGTTTCTGGCTCGGCACGCTCGACGAGCCGAAGGCGGGCGATGCGGCCGCGCTGTATCGCTACGCGAACGGCGCGTTGACGAAGATGGACGCGGGCCTGCTGACGTCGAACGGCATGGCGTTCAGCCCCGATTACCGCTGGTGCTACCACTCGGATACGCCGCGCTTCACGATCTACCGTCATCCGTACGACATCGACAGCGGCGAGGTCGGGCCGCGCGAAGACTGGGTGAAGTTCCAGCCGACGCCGACGGATCGCGGGCGTCCCGACGGCGCGTCGGTGGATAGCGAAGGCTACTACTGGTCGGCGTTGTACGAGGGCGGGCGCGTCGTGCGCATTTCGCCCGAAGGCAAGGTCGTCGAAGAACATCCGCTGCCCGCGCGCTGCCCGACGATGTGCGCGTTCGGCGGCGACGACCTGCGCACGCTTTACGTGACGACGGCCCGGCAGGGCCGTCCTGCTGAAGAGATCGAGCAGTACCCGCAATCGGGCGGCTTGTTCGCGATGCGCGTATCGGTGCCGGGTCTGATCGAAAAGCGCAGCGCGCTACGCGTGACGCAGTAAGCGCGGCGTCGCATCCGTCGCGAAAGGTTGGGTCGTGCGCGCTGCCGTTATCATATGCGCCTGTCCACGAACGCGATCGACCCCTTCAGCATGTCCAGCACTCCACGCACCACCAGGCGCGTATCCCCAACACGCAGCACGCTCGCGGGACCGCCGCGCATGTCCGACGTCGCGGCGCTGGCAGGCGTATCGAAGATGACCGTGTCGCGCGTGCTGGCTGGCCGCGGCGTCGCACCCGCGACACGCGAGCGCGTGCAGCGTGCGATCGACGAACTCGGCTACGTCGCGGACGCTGCGGCGGGCGCGCTGTCCTCCGGGCGCTCGGCGTTCGCCGCCGTGCTGGTGCCGTCGCTTGCCAGTTCCAATTTTTCCGACACCGTGCGCGGACTCACGGCCGCACTCGAACCTTACGGCTTGCAACTGCTGATCGGCGACACCGACTACGACCTCGAACGCGAAGAACGGCTGGTGCGTTCGATGCTGCGTCATCAGCCGCGCTGCATCGCGTTGACGGGCGCGCAGCACACGCCCGCGACGCGCGAGCTGCTGGTGCGCTCGGGCGTGCCCGTCGTCGAGATGTGGGATTTGCCCGCGACGCCGATCGACGCGGCCGTAGGCTTCTCCAACGCCAGAGCGGCACGCGAGATGGTGCGTTATCTCGCCGGGCGCGGCTATCGGCGCATCGGCTTTCTGGGTGGCGCGAGCGAGCTCGACAGACGCGGCATGGAGCGTCTGAGGGGCTATCTGCAGGAAGTGAAGGCGCAGGGCATGGGCGAGCCGCGCGTAGTGCGGCTGGGCGAGTCGCCCATCACGATGAGCCACGGCGCGCCCGCGCTCGAAGCGCTGCTGCAGCAATGGCCCGACACGGATGCCGTGATGTGCGTGAGCGACATGTCCGCGTTCGGCGCGATCATGCAGTGTCACCGGCGCGGCCTGTCGGTACCCGGCGACATCGCGATTGCGGGCTTCGGCAATTTCGAAATGTCGGCGTGCTGCACGCCCACCATCACGACCGTGTCCGTCGACGCCTACGGCATCGGCACGCGCACGGGCGAAACGCTGCTGGCCGCGCTGGCCGAAAGCGACAGTGCCGCGCGGCATGCATCGGCTCGCCCGGCGACCCGCAAAAGCGTGAAAATCGACTACACGGTGATCGCGCGCGAAAGCGCCTGACACGACTCGTCGCGGCCTTTCGTGCCGCGCGAATGCCGTGCTACCATGATCGGATGTTACCGATAACGTGCCGTACCCGATACGCCTTTGAAGCGGGGTGGAAGCACCCGCACGAAGCAACGGCGGCACAAGCAAACATGGAGACACGAGATGACGGAGAACACGCAAGCGCGCCGTCTGCGCAGCCAGGAATGGTTCGACGATCCTTCGCACGCGGACATGACGGCGCTGTATGTCGAGCGCTTCATGAACTACGGCCTCACGCGCGAGGAGTTGCAGTCGGGCCGGCCGATCATCGGCATTGCGCAGACGGGCAGCGATCTCGCGCCCTGTAATCGTCACCACATCGAGCTGGCCGCGCGCACGAAGGCGGGCATTCGCGACGCGGGCGGCATTCCGATGGAATTTCCGGTGCATCCGCTTGCCGAGCAGAGCCGCCGGCCAACGGCCGCGCTCGACCGCAATCTCGCGTATCTCGGCCTCGTCGAAATCCTGCATGGCTTTCCGCTCGACGGCGTGGTGCTGACCACGGGCTGTGACAAGACCACGCCCGCGTGCCTGATGGCGGCCGCGACGGTCGACATGCCCGCTATCGTGCTGTCGGGCGGCCCGATGCTCGACGGCTGGCATCAAGGCAAGCGCGTTGGCTCCGGCACGGTGATCTGGCACGCGCGCAATCTGCTCGCGGCGGGCGAGATCGACTATGAAGGCTTCATGGAACTGACGACGGCCTCGTCGCCTTCCATCGGGCACTGCAACACGATGGGCACGGCGCTGTCGATGAACAGCCTTGCGGAAGCGCTCGGCATGTCGCTGCCCGGCTGCGCGAGCATTCCCGCTGCGTACCGCGAGCGCGGCCAGATGGCGTATGCGACGGGCAAGCGTATCGTCGAGATGGTCCGCGACGATCTGAAGCCTTCGCGCATCATGACGAAAGAGGCCTTCGAGAACGCGATCGTCGTGGCGTCCGCGCTGGGTGCGTCGAGCAATTGTCCGCCGCATCTGATCGCGATCGCGCGGCATATGGGCATCGAACTGAGTCTCGCGGACTGGCAGCGTGTCGGCGAGCAGGTGCCGTTGCTGGTCAATTGCATGCCCGCTGGCGACTATCTCGGCGAGAGTTTTCATCGCGCGGGCGGCGTGCCTGCCGTCATGCACGAGCTGACCGAAGCGGGCCTCATACACGAATCGTGCATGACGGTGTCGGGCCGCAGCATTGGCGATATCGCGGCGCGTTCGGCGACAGGCGATCGCGACGTGATTCGCACGACAGCCGAGCCGCTCAAGCATGGTGCGGGTTTCATCGTGCTGTCGGGCAACTTCTTCGACAGCGCGATCATGAAGATGTCGGTGGTCGGCGAAGCGTTCCGGCAAACCTATCTGAGCGAGCCGGGCCAGGAGAATACATTCGAAACGCGTGCGATCGTGTTCGAGGGTCCCGAGGACTATCACGCGCGCATCAACGATGCGTCGCTGGAAATCGACGAGCACTGCATGCTCGTCATTCGCGGCGCGGGCACGGTCGGTTATCCGGGCAGCGCGGAAGTGGTCAACATGGCGCCGCCCGCGGAACTCGTGCGCCAGGGCATCACGTCCTTGCCTTGCATGGGCGACGGACGGCAGAGCGGCACGTCGGCGAGCCCCTCCATTCTCAACATGTCGCCGGAAGCGGCTGTCGGCGGGGGGCTCGCGCTGTTACGCACGAACGACCGCATTCGCGTCGATCTCAACGCGCGCAGCGTGCAACTGCTCGTCGATGAAGACGAACTGGCGCGCCGGCGCGCCAGCATGAAGTTCGACATTCCGCCAGCGCAAACGCCGTGGCAGGAGTTGTATCGTCAGACGGTCGGGCAGCTTTCGACAGGTGGCTGCCTCGAACCCGCGACGCTCTATCTGAAAGTGATCGCCGAGCGCGGGAATCCGCGCCATTCGCATTGACAAACCATGATTGGAGACGCGCTTCATGACAGCATCGAACGAAACGAACTATCTTCCCGACGACCTCGACCGCGCATTGCTGGTTGGCCGCGTGTGGCGCAAGACGGACGGGCATGAAGGGCCGAGCGTCGTAGCCGTGCGCAACGGCGACGTGTTCGACATTACACCGAGCGCGCCGACCACGGCTGATCTCTTCGAACGCGACGACGCCGTCGAGATCGCTCGCCATGCGCCGGGCGAACGGCTCGGCAGCGCAGCCGAACTGATCGCCGCGAGCCTCGCGAACGACGCGTCGGCGAGCGCGCAACTGCTCGCGCCCTGCGACGTGCAGCCCATCAAGGCATGCGGCGTCACGTTCGCGGTGAGCCTGATCGAGCGGGTGATCGAAGAGCAGGCGGGCGGCGATCCCGCGAAGGCCGACGAAGTGCGGCAGACGATTGCAACCGTGATCGGCACGGACCTCTCGAAGATCAAGCCCGGCTCGGAAGCGGCGGCGCGTCTGAAGGCGGAACTCGAGCGGCGCGGCGCGTGGTCGCAATACATGGAAGTCGGCATCGGCCCGGACGCGGAAGTGTTTTCGAAGTCGCAACCGATGTCGTCCGTAGGGTTCGGCGCGGACGTCGGCCTGCTCGCGGCATCGACATGGAACAACCCCGAGCCGGAGATCGTACTGGCCGTCAACAGCAAGGCTGTGATCGTCGGCGCGACGCTCGGCAACGATGTGAACCTGCGCGATATCGAAGGGCGCTCGGCATTGCTGCTCGGCAAGTGCAAGGACAACAACGGCTCGTGTTCGATCGGACCGTTCATACGGCTCTTCGACGGCGACTTCACGCTGGATACCGTACGGCGCACGAGCGTGTCGCTGCGCGTCGAAGGCGCCGACGACGGCTTTCTGCTCGAAGGCGTGAGCCATATGTCGGAGATCAGCCGCGATCCCGCCGATCTGGTCGCGCAGACCTGCGGCAAGCATCATCAGTATCCCGATGGCTTCATGCTGTTCCTCGGCACGATGTTTTCGCCGATCAAGGACCGCGACGCGGAAGGCGGCGGCTTCACGCATCACCTCGGCGATATTGTGACGATTTCGACGCCGCAACTCGGCGCGTTGCGCAACACGGTGCAACTGTGCACGGAGATTACGCCGTGGACCTTCGGCGTGCGCGCGCTGTACGCGAATCTCGCGGCGCGCGGGCTGCTCGGTTCGGGCGTGCAATACCCTTAGAATGCATGTTGAAATGGATTGCGTTCAACGCAGCGAGGCGCACAGATAGCGCCGTTTTCAACGGAGAGGATGTTGTGCAATTTCTGAATCGCACGGTTGCCTCGAGCAATCGCGTGCTGCCAATGCTGTGTGTCGCGCTGGCGTTGTGCGCCGGTGCGGCCAACGCCACGCCGGCCGCGCCCAAGGGTAGCGAGGCTCATGAGGCAAGCGCCGCGGCAACGCCCGACCGCTTCACCGCCGACGACCCCGTCAAGGTGCGCGACATGCTCGCGAGCCAGATGCCCCCGGCCGCGTCGGACTCGCTGACCACTCGCATCCGCAAGTTCGCACGCGAGCCCTACGACCGCATCGTGCGCGGTCATGCGGCGGGGGCCGAAAATGGGCAGCGCACTTTCCTGTTCATGATTCCGGCGCCGCACGGCATTCTGTATCGCTCGAATACGCATGTGCTGAGTGTGAACGTGCCGCTTGCCAGCGACGAGGATCCCGACGCGATCCAGCTCTACCAGAGCGTCGCCGGCCCGAGCGGGCGCGGTCTCGTGATCGCGCCCGATGCGAAGGCCAAGGGTTTTATCCAGAAGATCGATTCGATCGAACTGGCGACGCAAGGCAAGCCGAAGACGACGGCGCGCGGGCGTCTGACCGTCCCGCAAGCAGTCTTCGAGCAGGCCGACAACAGCTTTGCGATCGTACTTGTCTGCACGCTCGAACCGCCGTATCTGACTGAAACGCGGGAGCACAGCGATCCCACCGACGAAGAGCCCACCGATATCACGCGCCGCACATCGACGCTGCATGCGAACGTTCAGGCTGTCTGGCTGGTGAACCAGAAAGACGGCACAGTGATTGGCAAAGGGCTGCGGCTCGCGAAGTAGCGGCGCAACCGGACGCGATGCGCGTCCGCGTGCATGTCGGAAACGCCGCACGCATTTCCGGAAAAGGCCTGCGTACCCTTCTGCGACTTTTTCTTTCTGATGCGGTAAGGTATTACGTTTCCTGTTACAGCAGCGGCAGTCCTTCGCAACATTTCACATCGGAGAATAAGCTATGAAGGCAAAGTGGGCAGCAGTTCTGATCGCGGCATCGACGTTCGGCGTGATGGCAGGCCAGGCAAGCGCGCAAGTGGCGGGCTCGCAGACCATTGGCGTGAGCGTCGAGCAGGAATCGATCATCGTCAACGGCTGGAGCGCGAAGAAGGGCCTGCTTGGCAAGCCGATCTACAACGAGCAGGGCCAGAAGGTCGGTGTACTGCACGACATCATCATCGCGCCGGACAATGCGGCTTCGTTCGCGATCGTCGCCGCGCATCAGTTCCTCGGCGTATCGCAGCATGACGTCGCCGTGCCGTTCTCGCAAATCGACTTCACGGGCGGCAAGCTCGTGTGGGCAGGCGCGACCAAAGACGCTGTGAAGGCCATTCCGGCGTTCCAGTACGCGAAGGTCCGCGCAACGCCGATCGCTCGCAAGGAATACAGCGAGCATCACTAAGCGCGTCATGCGGTTCGCTTCGAACTGGAGCGAACCGTGAGCATAAAAAAACGCGGCAGCCCTTGGGCTGCCGCGTTTCGTTTGGGGCGCTGCCGCGCCCATATTGGGCGGCGGCGATGCCGATCAGCTGCGTTCGAGGAACGGGCGCAGCTTGTCCGCACGGCTCGGGTGATTGAGCTTGCGGATCGCCTTGCCCTCGATCTGGCGGATACGTTCGCGCGTCACGTCGAACTGGCGGCCCACTTCTTCGAGCGTCAGTTCCGACGCCGTGTCGATGCCGTAGCGCATGCGCAGCACCTTCGCTTCACGCGGCGTGAGCGCGTCGAGCGCTTCGTCGATCGCGCGGCGCATGTTCGCGTGCACGGCGGCGTCGGCGGGCGACGTCGCGGACGTGTCTTCGATCATGTCGCCGAGCGTCGTGTCGGCGTCTTCGCCCACGGGCGAATCCAGCGAAGCCGGATTCTTCGCGATCTTCAGGATGCTGCGGATCTTCGCTTCGGGCATGTCCATGCGCTCGGCGAGTACCGACGGATGCGGCTCTTGCCCCGTCTGCTGGACGATCTCGCGCTGGATGCGGTTCAGCTTGTTGATCGATTCGATCATGTGAACGGGCACGCGAATGGTGCGCGCCTGGTCAGCGATCGCGCGCGTGATGGCCTGACGGACCCACCACGTCGCATACGTCGAGAACTTCCAGCCGCGACGGTATTCGAACTTGTCCACTGCCTTCATCAGGCCGATGTTGCCTTCCTGGATCAGGTCGAGGAAGTGCATGCCGCGATTCACATACTTCTTCGCGATCGAAATGACCAGACGCAGGTTCGCTTCGATCATCTCGCGCTTGGCCTGGCGCATCTTGCCTTCGGCCGAGCCAAGCTGCTTGTTGATCTGCTTGAGCTGCTGCAGCGGTAGCGCGATCGACGCTTCGATGTCGACCAGCTTCTGCTGTTCCGACTGGATGGCAGGCAGGTGACGCTCGAGCGCCGGACCGTACGACTTCGACTTCGCGGCGACGCGCATCGTCCAGTCGAGATCGGTTTCGTTGCCCGGGAACGACTCGACGAACGCTTCGCGCGGCATGTCGCAGCGGTCCACGGCGATCTGCAGGATGTTGCGTTCGATCGCGCGAACCTGCGCGACCTGCGCCTGCACTTCCGCGCACAGGCGGTCGATGGTCTTCGCCGTGAAGCGGATCGGCGTCAGTTCCTGCTGGATCGACTCGCGCAGGTTAGCGATGGCCGTTGCGCGGCGCTTGTCCGTGACGGGCATGTCGGGCACGCTGGCGAAGAGGTCGCGCACGCGCTGGAAGATCGCGAGGCTGTCCGCCGTCAGTTGTTCGAGGCGCGCGGCGTTGGCTTTTTCGCCGCCGTCGTCCGACAGGTCGCCGTCTTCGTCGTCCGAATCTTCGTCCGAGGCGCTCGCTTCCAGTTCTTCTTCCGCGGCGGCGTCGGCTGCTTCGTCGTCGAGTTCCGCGGCCTCGCTCGTGTCGCTGATGCCGTCGACCAGTTCGTCGATGCGGATTTCACCCGCGACGACGCGGTCCACGTCCGCGAGAATCGTCGAGATGATGGACGGGCACATCGCGATGGCTTGCACCATGTCCTGCAGGCCGCCTTCGATGCGCTTGGCGATTTCGATTTCACCGGCGCGCGTGAGCAGCTCGCTCGCACCCATTTCACGCATATACATGCGGACCGGGTCGGTGGTGCGGCCGAATTCGGAGTCGACCGTGGACAGCGCGACTTCCGCTTCCTCATCGGCCTGATCGTCCGATGCGGCAGCCGAGGGGCCGTCGTTCAGAAGCAGCGTTTCCGCGTCGGGTGCTGTTTCGTACACGGAGACGCCCATCTCGCCGAACGTGCTGACGATGGTTTCCATCGCGGCCGTTTCGGTGAAATTGTCGGGCAAGTGGTCGTTGATGTCGGCGTGCGTCAAATAGCCGCGCTCGCGTCCCAGCGCGATCAGCGCGCGCATCTGGCGTTGACGCTCTTCAACGAGAGATTCCAGCAAGGCCGCATCTTGCGGCGCGGCGGCGGGCTGCGCCTTCGCCTTTGCTGCGCGCTTGGGCGCCTTCGTTGCAGTGATGGTTTCGAACTGGGAGTTGTCCCGGTCAAGCTTTGCCAATACGTTCTCCTCGGCAGGCTGTTTCGCATCCCCGCGCGCGCACCCGCGGCAGGCGGGCTGACCTGTCGGATCGTGAGGTGTGGGCGGGGTGTTGCACGAATCGATTGACGCGGAACGGTGTGCTCGAAGCCACTGGCGAACGCTGGCATGCCAGCAGGTTCACCCGGCTTCCGCGCAGTGCCTTCCAGTTAGGACGCAATTCGACGCGTGCTGAAAAGTGAATCTGCGAGTATAGCAGAAAAGGTGGTGCAATGCACCAGGTTTATACAGTTGCCGATGCCCGGTTCTGGTGCATGCGGGGTCACTGCCGATCGCGCGACAGGTCGGACGCGACAATGCCGGCGAGCGCCGCCACCAGCAGGCACCCGACCGTCAGCAGCGTCTCGGCGAGGGCCACGGACACATGCTCGGGCCCGATTACCGCGAACGCGCCGACCATCAGCCCGACGGCCGACAGCGCGAACATCGTCCATGGCGTGCTGCCGTGTTTCGCGGCATCCCGCGCGACGCAGGTCGCGTCCTGCGCGCGTTCGGGCTCGGAAGCGGTAGACGGAGTGCTCACGGCGGAAGCTTCAGACGACGTAGAGATAGAACCTATCTTATGCGACGCATCGTTCATTTCGACAACGTGTTTCTTTCGAACCGGTAACGGGGCAAGACGGGCGTAGGCCGTAGGCGGCAGCCGCGCTGCGAGATCCATCATGTTATGACACGACGGCAACGGCGTCAGCGGGCAATGCGCGCGATGTGCAGAAGTACAACGTCAAGGTGACGAGCCAGTCCCCCATGTCGCGCTGCCCAGGGCGCCCCCTCACCGTTTGCCCCTTCCATATTTGAGAGGCGGCGTATCAGTTTTGCGGGTTCCCGTTTTCATGCCGATGCGCCAAAGTTGCGCCACATCGTCCTGATCAACCAAGAGAACAAGATGTCGACCGTCAAGAACCCGATTGAAAACCACATCGAATCCCGCGTCTCCGCCAACCATTTCGATGCCGCGCGCCTTCTGGCCGACCACGAAATCGAAGAACTGATTCGCCTTGCGACAAAGGCACCTTCGGCATTCAACCTTCAGAACTGGAAGTTTGTCGCGGTTCGCACCGCCGACGCGAAGGCTCGTCTGTTGCCGCACGCGTATGGGCAACAGAAGGTCGTCGACGCGGCGGTCACGTTCATCGTCTGCGGCACGCTCGAGCCGCACCGGACCCTGCCGGTTGCGCTTCAGCCGTCTGTGAGCGCCGGGCTGATCAATGAAGCGACCCGGGACGGCTGGATCGGTGCCGCGCGCTCGATGTATCAGGACAACCCGGCGCGCCAGCGCGACGAGGCGATCCGCTCGGCGTCGCTTGCCGCGATGACGTTGATGCTCGCGGCGCAGGGGAAGGGACTCGCGTCCGGCCCGATGATCGGCTTCGATCCGGTCGGCGTCGCACGCGAATTTGGACTCGCGTCGACCGACGTGCCCGCGATGCTCGTCACCGTCGGCTATCCCGCGCCGGGGAACTGGCCGCAAAAGCCACGCAGGCCCGTTGCCGACGTATTGCTGTTCGCCTGATCCGGCGCGCCCAGAGGAAAGCGGAACAACTACGCAATTAATCAGGACTCCATTATGAAAGCCTATGTAATAGAACGGGCTGGCGGCCCGGAAGTGCTCGAACTGCGCGACATGCCGTCTTTCGCACCGAAGCTCGACGAAGTGCGCATTCGCGTGCGCGCCTTCGGTATCAACCGCGCTGAAGCGTATCTGCGCGCCGGCAAGCTCGGGCCGATCGACGCGCCGCGCGTGCCCGGCATCGAAGCTGTCGGCGAAATACTCGAAGATCCGTCCGGCGCGTTTCGCGTCGGCGAGCGGGTTGCAACCGCGATGGGCGGACTGCAGTTCACGCGGGCGGGGAGCTATGCGGAGGAAGTCACCGTGCTCGCGCGCAACGTCGTGTCACTTCAGGGCTCGGCGTTGCCGTGGCAAGAACTGGCCGCGTTGCCGCAGGCGTATCTGACCGCGTGGGGCGCACTGCGCAAAAGCCTCAGGATCGAAGCGGGGCAAACGCTGCTGGTGCGGGGCGCCACATCGTCGGTCGGTCTGGCTGCCGTTACGTATGCGAAGGCCTCCGGGGTTCGGGTGCTCGCTTCGACCCGCTCCAGGGAACACGTCGAGCGGCTTTATCTCGCAGGCGCGGACGCGGTCATCGTCGACGACGGGGCGATCGCAGAACAGGTTCTCGACACGCAGCGTGGCGGCCTCGACGCCGCGCTCGAAATCGTCGGCGCCGCGACGCTTCGCGACACCATGAAAACGGTGCGCCCGTTCGGCGCGATCACGGTGATCGGCATGCTCGGCGGCCCACCCGTGCTCGAACAGTTCAATCTCGTCGCCGATGTGCCGCCCGCCGCGCGACTGAGTTTCTTTCCGAGCCAGTTGTTCGGCACGGAGGCTTTGCCGCTCACCAACACGCCGCTGAAATCGCTCGCACTCGACGTGGAAAACAGGCGCATCCCGTCCCACCTGGCCCATGCATTTGGATTCGACGAACTGCAGGACGCGCATCGTCTGATCGAGAGTAATCGCGCGCTCGGCAAGATCGTGGTGCGGCTATGAACGCGTCACGCGAGAGGACTGTCGCCGTGCGATTGAGCAGATTGCTGGTTCCCGTGCTGTTTGCGGCTGGCGTCGCGCTGCAGGACGCCGCGTCCGCGGCGCCCTCGGGCGACGCGGAACGCGCGATCGCGCGACAACTGCATCGCTACGAGCAGGCGCTGAACGCGTCGGACGCAGACGCGATCATGAGTCTCTACGACGACGCGCCCGTCGTGATGGTGCCGAACGCGCCGACGATCGTCGGGCGTGAGGCATTGCGCAACTCGATCACGCACGCCTTGAGCGCGATGAAGCTGAACGTCCGCTTCTCGATCGACGAGATCAAGCCGATGTCGCCCGACTGGGCATTCGCGCGCACGCATTCGACGGGCAGGGTCGACACGCTGACGGGTAAGCACGCGACGCAGCCGGAAGCCAACCAGGAGTTGTTCATTCTGCATCGCGGGGCGGACGGCGTCTGGCGTATCGCGCGTTATGGTTTTTCGTCGACCAATCTGCCCGCGGCCTGAATCTGCCGTCTAGGCGCGCCCGGGCACGGCCGTCCTCGTCTGGCGGCGCGCCTCGGCGGCTTCGCTGACGTCCCAGAACGACAGCACCTGCACCGACAGCCGGCAGCGATGCCAGTACATGCCATGCAGGCGGCGCCGTATATTGTTCAGCGTCGTCCAGTTGGCGCCCTTGACGGCGATGAGTGCGGCAGGGTGCTCGTCGGCTGCTCCGACCAGTTCGACATCGCGGCAGTCCGCGTGCGAATAGCGGAACACGAGCGCTTTCACTTCATCGAGCGAGGCCGATTGCGGCAGACCGCTGATCAACAGTTTCATGCCTTGTCCCGTTCAGCCGATGATGCTCACGCCGCCGTCGACGAACACCGTATTGCCCGTCATGCGACGGGCGTAGGGCGTCGCGAGGAACGCGCAGGTGTAGCCGACGTCCATGATGTCGACGAGTTCGCCGATGGGCGCGCGCTCGGCTGCTTCGTTGAGCAGCAGATCGAAGTCTTTGAGTCCCGACGCGGCGCGCGTCTTCAGCGGCCCCGGCGAAATGGGATGCACGCGGATGCGCTTCGGCCCGAGTTCGTGCGCGAGATAGCGGCATGATGCCTCGAGCGCGGCCTTCACGGGCCCCATCAGATCGTAGTTCGGCACGACGCGCGTCGCGCCCAGATAGCTCATGGCGAACAGCGATCCGCCTTCGTCCATCAGCGGCGCGGCGAGGCGCGCCATGCGGATGAACGAGTGACACGAAATGTCCATCGCCACCGAAAAGCCTTCCGCCGAACTGTTCAGCAGGCCGCCCTGCAGATCGGCCTTCGGCGCGAATGCGATCGAATGCACGGCGACGTCGAGCCGTCCCCACGTCGCGCGGATTGCATCGAGCACCGCTTCGAGTTCGCCGGGCTTCGACACGTCGAGCGGCAGCAGCAGCGACGCGCCGAGCTCCTGCGCGAGCGGCTCGACATAAGCCTTCGCCTTTTCATTCAGATAAGTGATCGCGAGTTCGGCGCCAAGCTCGCGGAACGCGCGCGCGCAGCCGTACGCTATGGAATGCTCGTTCGCGATGCCGACCACCAGCACCTTGTGTTGCGCCATCACCTGGCTCGTTGGCGTGTCCATGCTTAACCCTCCAGCCGGCCGAGCGCGTGCCGGGCGATCATCAGTTCTTCGTTGGTCGGAATCACCCAGACGTCGACGGCGCTGTCCGGACTGCTGATGCGCGGACCATGGCGCTGGTTCGCCGCTTCATCGAGCGAGACGCCGAGCCATGCCGCCAGCTCGCCGACGCGCTTGCGCACCGGGTCCGCGCGTTCGCCGATGCCCGCCGTGAACACGATCGCGTCGAGTCCGCCGAGCGCGGCGGCGAGCGAGCCGAGCTCGCGCGAAATGCGATAGCAGAACAGCTCGACGGCTTCGGCGGCTTTCGGGTCGTCGCTGGCGAGCAGCGTGCGCATGTCGCTGGAAATGCCGGACACGCCGAGCAGACCGGAGCGCTTGTACAGCAGCGATTCGATCGCTCGCGCATCCATCTTTGCTTCTTCGAGCATCCACAACACGACGCCTGGATCGAGACTGCCCGAGCGCGTGCCCATCACGAGTCCTTCGACGGCCGTGAAGCCCATGGTGCTCGCGACGCTCTTGCACTGATCGAAGGCCGTCATGCTCGCGCCGTTGCCCAGATGCAGCACGACGGTTTTGCCTTTCGCGGCACGCTCGTCGAATTGCGGCAGCACGCTCGCAATGTATTCGTACGACAGCCCGTGGAAACCATAGCGCCGCACGCCGCGCTCCGTAATATCAGGCGGCAGCGCGAAGCGCGTTGCGACGGCGGGCTGAGTGTGATGAAACGCCGTATCGAAGCACGCGATCTGCGGCACCTGCGCATTGCGCGCCATGACGGAACGGATGACGGCGAGATTGTGCGGCTGGTGCAGCGGCGCGAGCGGCACGAGCGCCTCGAGATCCTGCATCACCTGCGCATCGACGCGCACGGGCTTCGAATACCTGTCGCCGCCGTGCACGACGCGATGGCCGACCGCGAGGAGTGTGGCGCGTCCTTCGCCATGGCTGCGCAGCCAGTCGAGCAGAAACGCAGTCGCATTGTCGTGCCCGAGCTGCTCGCCTTCGGGCCAGCGTTTGTCTTCGATGACGTCGCCGTTTTGCCGCTTCGCGGTGAAGCGCGGGTTCGTATAGATCTCTTCGATCTTGCCGCCCGCAATGGGTTCGAGCTGCGCGCCTTGCGCTTCGAACGCATGAAACTTGATGCTCGACGAACCCGCGTTGATGACGAGGATGACGTCCATGTCACTCCCTCAAGACGTGTCAAACGATGGCGGAAGAAGGTTGCTCGCGCCGCGCGAGCGCGACCAGCGACGCAACGGCGCAGGAAGCCAGCCGCGTGATGACGGAATCCGCGCGGCTCGTGAGGATGATGGGCACTTTCGCGCCGAGCACGATGCCGGCGGCATCGGCGCCCGCGAGAAACGTCAGGCTTTTCGCGAGCATGTTGCCAGCTTCGAGATCGGGCACGACGAGCACGTTCGCATGGCCCGCTACGGGCGACTCGATGCCCTTGATCTTCGCGGCTTCTTCGTTGATTGCGTTGTCGAGCGCAAGCGGGCCGTCGAGTATGCCGCCCTTGATCTGGCCGCGGTCGGCCATCTTGCATAGCGCGGCGGCTTCGAGCGTCGATGGGACCTTGGAATTGACGGTTTCCATTGCCGACAGGATCGCGACGCGCGCAACGGGAAAGCGCAGTGCATGCGCGAGGTCGATTGCGTTCTGCACGATGTCGCGCTTTTCGTCGAGCGTCGGCGTGATGTTGACCGCGGCGTCGGTGATGATGAGAGGCTCGGCGCGGCCCGGCACGTCCATGATGAAGCAATGGCTCACGCGCCGCTCGGTGCGCAGGCCCGTGCCGCGCGCGACCACGGCGCCCATTAGTTCGTCCGTGTGCAGCGAGCCTTTCATCAATGCCTGCGCGCGGCCTTCGTGCACCAGTTGCACGGCGCATTCGGCGGCCGCGTGGCTATGCGGCGCATCGACGATAGGCAGATCGCCGAGATCGAGGTTGCATTCTTTCGCGGCCGCTTCGATCTTCGCGCGCGGGCCGACCAGTATCGGCGCGATCAGCTTCAGCCGCGCGGCTTCGACAACGGCCGCCAGCGAATCGTGATCGCAAGGATGCGCGACGGCCGTTGGTGTTGGCGGAAGCGTGGCGGCAAAGGCGATCAGACGCTCGTATTTCTCGCGCTTGTGTTCCATCTTCATTGCCCTCGTAGAGGATGTGGCGGGAGTGCGGGCGTGCGCGGCGGACTGTGACCGTCCGCTCGCACACGTGCATGCCATCTGTCATTCGACCTGCTGGCGCGCGGGCTCCGCGCGCCGCGATGCTTTCTTCTTCGATGCCGATTCGAAGATCGTCAATACGCGTGCGAGATCGGCGCGCTCTTGATCGTCGAGCGGCAGCACCGTGCTGAGCTTGTCGATGTCGCGCGCGGCGTTGCGGATGTTGTCGGGCGGCGCGCTGGCGAGCAGCCCCGGCAAGGCCCCGATGGCCGCCTCGCTGTCGAGGCGCA
Source organism: Paraburkholderia sp. XV (assembly GCF_020177535.1). Classification (NCBI taxonomy): domain Bacteria; kingdom Pseudomonadati; phylum Pseudomonadota; class Betaproteobacteria; order Burkholderiales; family Burkholderiaceae; genus Paraburkholderia; species Paraburkholderia sp. XV. The sequence goes on from NZ_JAGUUD010000057.1 coordinate 29,716, forward strand.
GCAGCGCGGCCTGTTCGCGCACGACATGCTTGAACGACAGAATGCCCCGATCCGACAGCTTGCTCAGCATTTCGCGCGCGAGGTTGAAGCGCCGCTCGTCCGCTTCGCCACGCGTGCGCCGCACATACAGCAGCGCGCGCACGCTTGCTTCGAGCAGGCCGCCCTCCGTCATGTCGTGGCGCAGCCGCTCGTGCTCCGCGACGATCGATGCTTCACGCTCTTCGGTGTCGCCCGGTTCCTTCAACGCGGCGTTTGCTTCGCTGTCGCTGCGCGGCGGAAGGCCTGCGAAGGCCTGCAGCCAGGGTGCGCCATAGACGGTTTCGAAAATCTGCTCGACGGCGGCGTCGCGCATATCGCGATAGAAATCGAACGACGCGATGACGGCATTCGACATGGCCGTCTGCATCTGCAGGAACGGGTTGTCGGCCGTGACGGGCGCGCGCGCTTCCTTCACGCTTTCGGCCGCCCGCGCGACGGACGACGCAAACGGATTGCGATCGGACCACAGTTCGTACGTGACGCGCAGCGGATGCAGCTTGCTGGAGACATCGGCGGTCCACGGCGTCGTGCAGGCGCGCACCCACGGCTGCAGGAAGCTGCGATACAGGCCGAGATTGACGCGCGACAGATACGCGGCTGTGGCGAAGCGCCGGTCGCTTTCGGGATCGGGCTGCACGATCTCGCGCACGTCGGCGATGGTGCGTGGAGAAATGGACAGCACATACTGGCCCTGCACGAGATCCGCATAAGGCGTCGCGTCCGTCTTCGCGCCCATGTGCGCTTCATAGAGGCCGGACGGCAGCAGGTCGATCAGATCGATATTGCTGACGAACTCGCGATGCTCTTTCTTCCCCGTGCTGCTCGACACGAAGATGCCGAGATGGCCGATGCTGTCGTGCGTCGCGTAGACGATGGTCTGATCGTGGCCGATCAGATCGGCGTCGTCGCGATAGAGATCGGTGATCCAGCCGAGCGCTTGCGGCGGCGGCGTGATGTTGTCGCCATACGAGCAGAACACGACGATGGGTGAGCGGATATTGCGCAGATCGAGCCGCACGCCGTCCGACGTCACGATCTCACCACTGACGAAGCGGTTGCCGACAAACAGGTTATCGACGATGTACTGCATTTCGCCCGCGTTGAGGAATACGTGGCCGCCCCAGTACTTTTCGAAGCCGAGATAGCGCGGACCTTCCGTGTCGATGTTTGCGTACAGGTTGTACTGCTTGGTCCACAGCGTATTCGCGGGGTTCAGGTTCTCGAAGTTCTGCACGAGCCACGCGCCGTCGAAGCGGCCATCGCCGAGATCGCCCGTGAGCGCCGTCAGCCACGAGCCGCCGAGCATGCCGCCCGAATAGCGCATCGGGTTCTTGCCGCGCCAGCCGGCCCAGTACGACACGGGCGCACCCGCGACGACGATCGGGCCGAATAGCTCGGGGCGCATCGAGGCCGTCATCAGTATTTGCCAGCCCGCCTGGCAATTGCCGATTACGGCGGGTTTGCCGGGGCTCTCGGGATGCAATTCGATGACTTTTTCCAGGAACGCGGCTTCCGCGTGCATCACGTCTTCGACGGTTTGTCCCGGCACGGGGTCGGGCAGGAAGCCGACGAAGTAGCAAGGATGGCCCGCTCGCAGTGCCGCGCCGATTTCGCTGTCGCGCTTGAAGCCGCCAATGCCCGGGCCGTGTCCCGCGCGCGGGTCCACGACCACGAACGGACGCAGGCGGCCGGGATCGTGTCCTTCCGCGAGGTCGCGGTCGGGCTTCAGGTCGTCCGGCGCGGCGATGCGCACGAGACCGTAGTTGACGGGGCGCGGCAGCGTACGCCCATCGACGATGAGCTCGGTGCCGAAGTCGAGCACGTTGGGCACGCGTTCCTGCATGTGCGCCTGATACTGATTGCCTCGTTCGCGCATCACATCGGCGAACAGCACGCTGCGCTGCCATGTGTCGACAGCGTAGGCGTAGCCTTGCGCGAACAGATTGCCCGGCATCGACGCGAAGGGCGTCGACGGTGCGGATGTGTCTGATGTTGCGGAATCGGGTGGAGACTGATTCATGGTCGCATCTGCTCCCTCAAAGAGTCGGCGCCGAGGTCTCATGCGACGCTCACAGGCACGCGCTAAACGTGCATGAAGCGCTTACCCGACGCGCGAGCATCGTTGCAATGAGTCGCGGCCTGAAACCAGGGCGAGACTTCAACGCGCCTCGACGAGGCGCGGCTTCGATCAAGATCAGCGATAAAAATGGCAGAAGCATGACGCATTGATGAATGCCAGCATCGGACTCGCACGTTGCGCGAGCCGGTATGTGTTGCATTGCGTCAACAACCCAGTTTAGGACGGGATGTTTTTTCTGGCAATCTGAAATGTGCCAGCGAGGGCGGGCGGAATTGAAGCGTTGACTTCGATCAAGGCAATTGCATTGCATGCCTTGATCGACGTTTCTGTTCAGACTAGCGGCTTGCGTCGCGGATCATGTTGCGCGCGATCACCAGTTGCTGGATCTGCGTGGTGCCTTCGTAAATGCGGAACAGACGCACGTCGCGATAGAAGCGCTCGACAGCATACTCGGACACATAACCCGCACCGCCATGAATCTGCACAGCGCGATCCGCCACGCGGCCGCACATCTCCGAGGCGAACAGCTTGCAGCACGATGCCAGCGTCGATACGTCCTGTTTGTCATCGCGGCGGCGCGCGGCATCGAGCACCATCGAGCGCGCGGCGTAGATTTCCGCGCGGCTGTCGGCGAGCATGGCTTGCACGAGCTGGAACTCGGCGATCGGCTGGCCGAACTGCTTGCGTTCCATCGCATAGCGCAGCGCGTCGTCGAGCATGCGTTCGGCAGCGCCGACGCAGATCGCCGAGATATGCAGGCGGCCTTTGTCGAGCACCTTCATCGCCGTCTTGAACCCGACGCCCTCCTTGCCGCCGATGATGTTCGCAGCGGGCACGCGGCAGTTCTCGAAGATCACGTCGCAGGTATGCGCGCCTTTCTGGCCCATCTTTTTGTCGATCTTGCCGAGCGACAGTCCAGGCGTACCTTTCTCGACGATGAACGCCGAGATGCCGCTCGCACCTTTGATTTCCGGGTTGGTGCGCGCCATGACCGTGTAGATGCCCGCTTCGGGCGCGTTGGTGATGAAGCGCTTGGTGCCGTTGATCACGTAATGGTCGCCGTCGCGCACGGCCGTGGTACGCAGCGATGCGGCGTCCGAACCCGAGCCCGGCTCAGTCAATGCGAACGACGCGATCAGTTCGCCCGACGCGAGCTTCGGCAGATAGTAGTGCTTCTGCTCGTCGGTGCCGTCGATGATGAGCCCCTGCGAGCCGATACCGTTGTTCGTGCCGATCAGCGAGCGAAACGCGGGCGAGGTCCTCGCAATCTCGAAGGCGGCGAGCACTTCTTCTTCCATCGTCAAACCGAGGCCGCCGTATTCCTCGGGAATCGACAGGCCGAAGAGACCGAGTTCACGCATCTCGTCGACGATGCCGGCAGGGATTTCATCCGTTTCGGCGACTTCGTTTTCGGCGGGCACGAGACGCTCGCGCACGAAGCGCGACAGCGAATCGAGAAGAATGGACAGTGTTTCCTGATCGCGGATCATCGTTTTACCTGTGTGCTATGACACGGTTTGCCTGTCGCGTCCGCATGAACGCGTGAAGCGCGCCGCGCCGGGTCTTCTTCAGCGCCGCCCGATGGCGGCCTCCACTCGTTTGACAAGACCCGCAAGGCGCGGGCCGATGTCGTTCTCCAGTCTGTCGCGGCTCAGCACGAAGGCGGGCCCGCCGCAGTTGAAGGCCATCTGCGTGCCGTCGGGCGCCGTGAACGGCACGCCGACGCTCGCGATGTCGGCATCCCAGTCGCCATACGACAGGCAGAAGCCGCGCGTGACGTAATCCTTGATTGCTTCGCCGATGCCGTCTTCGATACGTGGCCAGGCGGTTTCGTCCTGCGCGCGCACCTGGTCGAGCACCGCGCTGCGTTCGGCGTCGGTGGCGGCGGCAAGGTACGCGCGGCCCATCGACGTTGTCGCAATCGGCAGACGCGTGCCGATGCTGCGCATCACGGTGATGGGCGCGCTGCTTCGCACCCATTCGACGTACATCATCGACAGCCGGTCGCGCACGCCGATCGCCACCGAACATCCCGCGTATTCCGCGAGTTCCTGCATCAGCGGCCGCGCGAGGTCGCGAATGTCGAGGTTCGACAGCATCGCGTAGCCGAGCGAGAGCACGCCCGTGCCGAGGCTGTACTTGCCGAGCGGTTCGTCATAGCGCAAATAGCCGAGCTTCGCGAGCGTGCCCGCGAGCCGCGCGACGGTGCCTTTCGGCAAACCCGTCCGGCGCGCCAGTTCGGTCAGGCCGAGATGCCGTTCCTTCAGGCCGAAACAGCGCAGCAGTTCGAGGCCGCGCGCCAGCGCCGTGACGAACTGGCGATCGGTTTCGTACGGTTCCTCGTCGAAGCGCGCTATGTCGCGTTGCTCGTGCGGCTCGTTTTGACGCACGTCGCGCCTGTCTCCCGTTTTGGTGCTTCGGGCGAATGCTGTCATGTCGCTCAACTCCGTGTCAATCGGCTTCGGGGTTATGGTTCGCATGGCGGACCATTGTAGAGCGGGGTCGACGGATTCGCCAGTTGGCGCTTCGACGCGATCCAGCATGGGGTTCGTGTCTATTGTGCGATAGCTATAGGTGGGGATATGACGGGGTTAACCACTAAAGATTACGTGAAGCATCACTGCAGGGAAGAGCACGCAGGTGAACTAGCCGACCGTGCTGATGGTTCGCTGTGCAGACCGGAATGCGAATGCTACCAGGTCCGGACGGAAGGCTGCGTGTTGTCCCTCGGCGAACCGCCCGGGCCGTAGGGATCGGGATTGCCGAAGCGTGACATCGCTCCGTTCTGGCGCGCGCGGCTGAGTTCGTCACGCACTTGGGCGCGCGTCTTCGGTCCATCGCCGGGTGCGGGCGACGGGGCGGCGGGCTCGTGGGTTTGCGCCGTCGATGTCGCAGCGGGGGCGGGCGGCTGCTCGGCGGGTTCGGCTACCGTCGCGGCAGTCTGCACAGCGGATGCGATCACCGGTTCAGGCTGCGCAGGAGGTTGAACGGGAGCCGTGCCGGCCGCGTGATCGCTTGCCGTTGCGTTGTCCTTCACGCTGTCCGAGCGGATCTCGACGGGCGGTGTTGCGTCGAATGCGGGTTGGTCACGCTCCGAAGCGTCCGTGACATGACGCGACGCTGCCGGTCGCGCGTGTGTCGTCTTCGCGGAAGCATGCGCGCGCGCAAGCGGCTGCGCGGCGCTTTGCTCAACTGGCGTGGCCAGCTGCAGTTCGCGCGCCTGCGCTTCGCGCGCGGCCAGTTCCTTTTGCAGCGGCAGCGCTTGCGGCTCGTCACTGCGCATCGTCAGCACCGCGTCGAGCAGCACGTGTGCGGACGCGAGGTCGCCACGTTGCAAGCTGTCGTGCACCGCCTGCAACACCCGCGCGATGCCCGCGTTGCGCGGATCGTCGAGCGTTGCGTCGGGCGTGACGGGGCGCGCGGCGGACGACATGGCGCTATCGACGCGGCCCTCCGTATCTCTCGCGGCCGTCTCGCGATTGCCGAACCGAAGCCCGAGCGTCGCAAGCACCAGCGCGCCGATCAGCAGGCCACCCGCCACGAACATTCTGTTGGACTCACTCAACATCGCGTTTCCCTTCGGGTCTATCCCGCACACGTCGATACGCGCATCGCCTCACACGCATTCCGCAGACAAAAAAAGCGCGAACTGCGCTGTTATGCAATACGAGTTGTAGCAGCAATTGGATGCGCCGCGCGGGCAAATAAAAATCCGGCGCGCGGCATTCATCACAGGTTTGGCTGATGTGCCGCCATTTTCCAGTAGCATGGCGCCAGGACGCTTTTCGGGGATGCGCATGGGTTATCTGTTGGTTCTCGCCGTCGGCCTCGCGGCGGGCACGCTGAGCGGCGTGATCGGCACGGGCTCGTCGATGATGCTGATGCCCGTGCTCGTGATGCTGTTCGGTCCGCAGCAAGCGGTGCCCGTCATGGCGATCGCCGCGATCATGGGCAATTTCGGCAAGGTGCTTGCGTGGTGGCGCGAGATCGACTGGCGCGCGTGCGGGGCGTATTGTTCGACGGCCGTGCCGGGCGCGGCGCTCGGCGTGCGCACGCTGCTCGCGCTGCCGCCGCATGCCGTCGAGATCGCGCTCGGCCTTTTCTTCGTCGCGATGGTCCCGGTGCGGCGCTGGCTGGCGCGTCGAGCGGTGCGCTTCTCGCCGTGGCATCTGGCGGCGATCGGCGCGCCCGTCGGGTTTCTGACGGGCATCGTGGTCTCGACGGGGCCGATCACGGTGCCTGTGTTCATGGGCTACGGCCTGGTGAAAGGCGCGTTTCTCGCGACGGAAGCGGCCGGCTCGCTCGCCGTCTATGCCGCGAAGGTCGCGACCTTCAACCACTTCGGCGCGCTGCCGCTGCACGTCGTGCTGGATGGCGTGATCACGGGCTCCGCGCTGATGGCGGGCGCGTTCTGCGCGCGGCGCATCGTCGTGCGCATGAGTCCCGGCACGTTCAGGCTGGTCGTCGACGGGTTGATGCTGTCGTCCGGTCTGTCGCTGCTGTGGGCGGCGGGACGCTGATCGAAACAGCTACAACAGGGAAGGGAACGACATGATCGAACGAAACATGGTCTCCACGGCCTTCGATTTGCCTGGCTATACCGTCGACACGTCGCTTGGCGTCGCACGCGGCATCATCGTGCGTTCGCGCTCGGTGGTGGGCGCGATCGGTGCGGGGCTGCAGACCATCTTCGGCGGCAATATCTCGCTGTACACGTCGCTGTGCGAGCGCGCCCGGCAGGATGCCTACGAGCGCATGCTGGCTGAAGCGGCGACGCTCGGCGCGAATGCCGTGATCGGCATGCGTTACGATGCAACCGAGATCGGCGCGGGCGTGACGGAAGTGCTGTGCTACGGAACAGCCGTACACGTGCGCCGCAACGTATAACCGAAGTTTTTCAACCAGAAGGAAACGTCAATGCGTCTGTTGCTTGCTCTGCTTTTGCCGTGGTTCCAGTTCTTCACGATTGGCCGGCCGTTCGCCGGGATCATCTGCCTGGTGCTGCAACTCACGATCATCGGCTGGCTGCCGGCGGCGATCTGGTCGGTGTATGCGCTCAGCCAGTACAACACCGACCGCAAGATCGACGAAGCGCTCGGCCGGCGCTCCTAAGCGCATTCGTTGCCAACACATCTGGCCAGGCCCGGTTGCATGCATCGGCCTCAAGCAATCGCGCTTCGAGGCCGATAACCAGACGTTGGGCCTCTGTTGCGGGCCCCAATGCCACGGCCCAGATGAGCACAACACACACGCCCCCGTCCGTCCGCCTTCGCGCACTCGTCGATACGGTGCAGCGCAACGAACGCACGTTGCGCCGCTTCCAGGATGTCGAGCTTCAACTGATTCGCGCGCAGGATTTCCCGTCGCTTTGTCGTGTGCTGCTCGACTATCTGCCGCGCGAGTTCGGACTGGAGGGCGTGACGCTGTGGCTCAACGACACATTGCCGCTGCTGCACGAACTGGCGTCGCGCCACGGGAGCAGCGCGAACCGGCAAAGCAACGAGACTAACGGGATGGCTGCATCGTCGCTCAAGACCTCGCGCGAGATGGGCGATGCCGCCGCGCGGCTCTGTTGTCATGGCCGTCCGTGGCTCGGCACGCCTGCCGCGATGGACGAAGCGGCGCGTCACGCATGCTTCGGCAGCGACGCTCGGCCTGCCAGTATCGCGCTGTTGCCGCTCGCGACGAACGCACAGCCGAGCGGCTATCTATGCCTCGCCAGCGACAACGAAAGCCGCTTTGCGCCCGGCATGGCGACCGACATGTTGGAGCGTTTCGCCGTGATCGTCGCGGCGAGCCTCGATAACGTCGCGCATCGCGAGCAGCTCGAACGCCTCGGCGCAACCGACGCGCTCACAGGCCTGCCCAACCGCCGCTATTTCGACGAACGTCTGCGCGAAGAAACGACGCGTGCGTCGCGCTACCGGCTGCCGCTGGGCTGTCTGTTCATCGATATCGACGGCTTCAAGCCGATCAACGACGCGCACGGTCACGCCGTCGGCGACCGCGCGCTGGCGATGGTCGGCGCCTGCCTGCGCAAGCAGACGCGCCTCGGCGACACGATCGCGCGCTACGGCGGCGAAGAATTTGCCGTGCTGCTGCAAGGCGACCTGAAGGATTCGCTGGTGGTGGCCGAGCGCATGCGCGCAGCCGTCGCGCAACTCGACCTGCGCGACACGGATGGCGCGGACGATGGCGCGCGCATCCCGTTGACGGTGTCGATCGGCGTATCCGCGCATGCCATGCAGCAAGGCGCCGATCTCGACGGGCTCGGACGTACGCTCGTCGAGGAGGCGGACCGCGCGATGTACAAGGCGAAGAGCGCCGGACGCAACCGCGTGGTAACGCTCGTCGTGTAAGCGCGGCTGCGCTAGTCGTCGACGAACAGCATCGACACGTAGAGGATCGTCGACACGATGATGATGCCGACGCCGACGAATACCTTCGTGCGGTTGAATTCGAGTCCGCCGTTGATCGCGACGGCAATGCCGGCGACGGCCGACAACGTGCCGATCGCGGCCAGCACGACGTGCGCCTTGCTCCAGATCATTTTGCGGCGTGCTTGGCGCTTCGGGGAATTCCAGGGTTCGATAGGCATCGGGTTGATTGTGCGGGACTGCGAGATGATCTACGACTGCGTCTCGCCGGCATGGCGAAACGCAGTCTTGCAAACGCGCTTTTACTTGATCGGCGTACCGTTGCGCGTGATCTGTACAGCCGTCGCGGACACGTAGGTCGCGCGAATGCTGTCGCCGACCTTGATCCTGGTGAGCGGCACTTCCTCCGACACTTGCAGGACCACGGTGCGCTCGGGCCCGCGCAGCGTCACCTGACGCTTCTTCCGGTCGATCTTCTGCACGGTCGCGACCACCTCGACGTGGCGCGTCTGGGTCGACGCGCCGCCTTGCTCCGGCGTGGTCGTCTGCGATTCGACGCGCGAGCGCACGCCCTTCGCGTCGACCTTGTCCGCCGTCAGCAGCAGCGCGCCCTTGTACGAGATATGCACCTCGTCGCCGACTTTCAGCTTCTTCACGTCGCCGACGTCGGGATCGACGTCGACGATGGTCGTTTCGCCGCGCGGCCCGCGGATCGTCACTTCGTTGTTGTCGGCGTCGATCTTGACGATGTGCGCCGTCACGTCGGCGACGGCGGCCGTACCGACGGCATTCGGGGCAGGTGAGGAGGCCGGATTGTCCTGCGCGCGAGCGTCGATGACGGGCGCGGCGAGCGCCGCGCATGCGGCTGCGATGGCCAGGATGCGAACCGGACGGCGAGCTGCAAGTTGCATAGGAGACTCCTCGGTTGGATGGACCTGTGGTCGGTAGGCCGATTGGTCGCGACGAAGCGGGGCGCGAAACCGGCGATCGGGGTCACGCAGGTTCAGGCGGGTTCGGCGACCTGTCTGGCCGCTTTTCTTCTTGCATCTTCATAGACGCGGCGTCGCTCCGCCTCGACCAGCAGGCGCTTGCGCTTGACCGACTGGCGATGGATGGGGGGTCCCATTACCGCGACATAGTCGGCATAGCGATGCTTCTGGTAGCGGCGGAAAAAGTCGGGGCCGGGCAAGCCGTTGCTCAGCGCGAGCAGCACGCCATAATCGATGTCCGACACCTCGCCCAGCGACGCGATGGCGCGCTCGAGTGCGTCGTAGCGCGCGGTGAGCGGATCGCCCGCGCCGAACATGGCGTGAAATCGCTGATAACTGAGGAGACGCTCATGTTCGGCGGCGCGTCGCAATGCCAGCACGATACGCTCGACCCGTTCGCCTTCCATTTTGACCTCCGCGCGTGTTGCGCCCCTCGCGCGAGTATCCGGATGCTGCGCGACGGGCTATTTCGATTAATCGGTTATGCCGTTTATAGGCGAAGTTGTTTCGCGTTGCTGAAATACTGATTTAAATCAATTTTGAAAAAAGCGCTTTTTGAGCGTGCACATATACGCCGCGTTTTAGAGCGGTGAGCAGGGCATGAGTAAATACCATTAGGCGAAGCAATCGAGATATTCAATTTTGAAGCGAGGTCTTGCCATACGACGTTCCCTTGAAAACGTAGCAGGCGCACGGACCAAAGTGCGGGTTGTCAGGCTTGTAGGTACTCGCTGCGAGTAACCGTTACAGCATGCTAGCAAACGATTTCGGTAAGTTCAAGGCGCCATGTAATGCTTCTGAAAAAATATGAGGACTTCTATTGTTGATCGAAATGGTTTGACTGTTTATTGCCGTTAAACGCAACGCAATAAAATCCGCAAATGATTTTTCTATATTCATGAAATTTTACGGATAGCCGACACAGCGGGGCCTGGAACATATATTGGTTTTTGTCTTGTGTCATGCCATGTGCCACGCGGGCCCGTCGTGCTGCACCTTGGGCTTGCGTCTTCCGGACCGTCAACGAGACCCGCTCATGCCTTCACGAAACGACGCATTGCCGACTGTCATGCGCAGGCTCGCGGCGGGCAAAATGCTGATGGAGGGGGCGTCCGTCAGCGACGTGGCCGCGCAGCTGCATATCTCCGAGAACACCGTGCGCAAATATCGCGCGCTCGTGAACGAGGGCGGGCTGGAGTCGTTGCGGCAGATGAGCGTGGGCGGCCGTTCGTCGGTGCTCGACGCGGCCGCGATGCAGTGGATCGCGACCGCGCTGAGCGGGCCCGCGAGCATACACGGCTTTCCGTCCGATGCATGGACGAGCAACCGTCTGCGCGAGCTGATACGCGCCCGGTTCGGCGTCAGCTACTCGCGTGTCTATACATGGCAGATCGCGACCAATCTCGGCCTCGGGCACCGGCTCACCAAGTCTCGCAAGTGAGCACGCAAGTGAGCACCCAAGTAAGCACTCAAATGAGCACGCAAGCGGGTATGAAGGCGAATGCCCGTCGTGGTCCTCAGCGCGATGCAGGCAGCAGTTCGCCCCACGCGACGAGAATCTTCTGGATGCTGCGCGCGTAAGCGTCGCGCTCTTTCGGCGATTCCGAGTGATAGGCGCCGATCGCACGCCAGGTGTTGCCGTACTTCACCATCTTCTGCTTCATGAGCCACGCCGCGACGTAGATGTTCACGCAAGCATCCGTGAGCGCGCGGTGCGGAATGCCCAGCCGCTTCAGATCGCTGAAGTGCACCGAGTTGATCTGCAACTGGCCGACGTCGATCGAACCATTCGCGTTGCGGTTGACGGCAGCGGGATCGCCCTTCGACTCGTGCCACGCGACCGCGCGCAGGATCAGCGGATTGACGCCCTGATAGACGGCGGCCTGCTCGAAGCAGTCGTCGGCGCGGGCGGCGCCGCACGTCAACGCGGCGAGCGCAAGCGCGAGCGCGCCCGCCGTGCATCGGACCAGGCGCAGCGAGCGGGGCGCGGCGGGGAATCGATGGTTGAACACGTGTGACGCTCCGTTGAGTGTGCGCATCAGCGGTTATTTGCCCAGCGCGAGATCGAGCTGCCTGTCGACCGAGCGCAGATAGGTGCGCGAAGCATCCGATACGACCAGGCGCGCGGCGGGCGCGGCGGGCCGCACGTCGACGGCGGCGCGCACCTTGCGTTTCTTCGCGGCGGGCTTTGGGGCGAGCGGCTCGTCGTCGTCGGTCGTGGGCGGCAGCATCGCGAGCGTGGGCAGCGGCGGGTAGACCTTGTCGGCGGCGGCTGTGGCGGCGGTCGCGCTATTGGCACCATTGGCGCCGGCGGCGCCGTTCGCCGACAGCGCGCCGGCGACGGACGGCTGACCCGCGTGCGCGGCTTCGCTGATGAAGGCGGTGAGCGCAACGAGGCTCGCCGCGCAGATGACGGTGCGGAACATGACGTGGCTTCCCCTCATGGCCTCGCGGCCGTCGGCCGGACGGACACGCTGTACGGCTGATTTGCGCCCGCCGTCAGGTTTTCCAGGCTGAGCTTCGCTGGATGCTGCGACGGCACGCCGCGCCAGATCGCCTGGTTCAGGTACGGCAGGTCCTGGCCGAGGGCGGTGACGAGAATCGTGGTCGGCTGCTTTTGCGCAGCGGCCAGCGCGCCCGCCTTGGCGAGCACGGCCGACAGTTGCGGATCGCGTGCGCCGAGCGCGTCGGGCGGAATCGTAAAGCTGATGACATCGTTCGACACGGGCGGCTTGTCCGCCTGCGGTGCCGTATTGGCGGGCAATTGCGCGCAACCGGCCAGCGCGGCGAAAACCATACAGAACGCAAGCTGCTTCACGAGCTGCTCCCAGAAGTCGTTGACGCTATTTCGATTTTGTCGGCAGGATCGCGTCGAACTTGATATGCAAACCGCAAACGTTTGCTAAATCGGGAAACTTGACTCAAGAACAGCGGCTGTTCGGAAACTCTGACCGCAGAGGGTTGGGAAAGCGGTGAGGTTGCCTCAGGCCTGGCGGCGCATCAAGACATTCGAGCGCACGACCGGTTTGGCGGGGATTTCATATTTGCAGCGCGTTGTCAGGCGCCAGTCGCGCTGTGTCATTTGGGCGAATTGGCCGCCCGACATACCCGCGTTACACAGTCATGAAACACAGCGGCCTCAGGATATCGTCCCCATGCCCCGGTTCGCACTGCCGGGTTTCATCTCACGTCGGTTCTGCATCAACCTGTCAAACCCTATGTCAGCGGATTTCATCTGGAGGCTGCTCGCTGCGTTCGCGTGCGGCGTCGCAATCGGTCTCGAACGTCAGATCCGGCAGCGCACCGCGGGGCTGCGCACCATCACGCTGGTGGCGAGCGGCGCTTGCCTGTTCGTCACGCTCGGCATGCTGACGGGCAATGGCGTCGCGGGCGTGACGCAGATCGCCGCGTATGTCGTGTCGGGCGTGGGCTTTCTGGGCGGCGGCGTGATCATGCGCGACAAGGGCTCGATCCAGGGCATCAACACGGCGGCGACGCTCTGGTGTTCGGCGGCAGTCGGCGTGCTGTGCGGCGCGGGGCATTACGGACCGGCGCTGGCTGGCACGGTCGTCGTTCTGGCGACCAACACGGTGCTGCGCGAAGTGAGCCGCGCGATCAACGCGACGCCGGTGTCGAGCGCGGACCTCGTGCGCGAATATGTGTTGACCGTTGTGTGCCGCGAACACGACGAAATCCACATTCGCGCGCTGCTGTCGAACTCGATGTATTCGCAACCGCTGTCGTTTCAGAGTCTCACGAGCGAAGACGTCGAAGACGATCCATCGCGTATCGAAGTGACGGCGACATTACGCATGCACCCGAAGGATCAGGCGAAGCTCGAATTGATGGCGAGCCGGATCAGCATGGAGAAGAGCGTGTCGAGCGTCAGCTGGTCCGCGAAGGAAGTGGAGCCGACGCCTGAATAAAAAAGCGCATCGCGCGGCGATGCCGCGATGCGCTTTGCTCAACGTCTGCTTCTATTTGCAGCCGCGTGCTTACTGCGTCGCGAGATGCTTGCGCTTGGCGAGTTCCTGCGCGGCCGCGTACTGCGCCTGGATGGCGGGCAGCGCCTTCTGCGCGGCTTCCTTCAACTGCGCGTCACGTCCCGAGGCGATCTCTGCCTGAAACGCCGACAGCGTTTTTTGCTCGCCGCTCAATGCGATCTGCTCGATATACGCCTTGTCGAATTCGGCGCCGCGCAGGTTCTTGATGCTGTCGAGCGTTGCCGTATCCGGGTTGTTGTGCGGCACGTCGACGCCGCGCGGGCTTGCTGCGCGCAGCGCATTGGCGATCGTGAGGTTGTCGGCGGCGACCTTTTCGGCGAATGCCTTCACGTCGCGGTCCGTCGAACGCGACGTCGCGATGCGCGCGGCATCGCGCTGCGTGGCGACGGCTTGCGTGCCTTCGTTGACGAAGGTCTGATCGGCCGCATGCAGCCGCACGGAATCTGCGGACGCGGCGGGTGCCGGTTGCGTGGTTTGCGCGTTCACCGCCGATGCGAACAGCAACAGACTGGTCGTGGATGCACAGACGATGGAAGCGATGGGCAAACGGATCATGTGTTCTCCTTCATTGGGCTAGGAATCAGTCGAAGGCATTCTATGGGCCGCTCCCGCATGCAGGTGAAACGACGATGTCGCTTGTGTAACTGGGCGTAAAGCTTGTGGCGCGTCGCGCGCGGCGATGCAATGCGTTCGCGCGGCGAGCGACGCGAGGCGTTGCGAAGACATGCGCGGTGTGTCGGGAGTATCGTGAGTGGCGCGGCAGACAGTGCCGCCCGCTCTCAAACGCGAAGCATGACGGCTTCGCATACTCGTCAGGAGATCGCAATGGCCAAGGTTCTCGTTCTCTATTACTCGTCGTACGGGCATGTCGAAAAGATGGCGGAGGCCGTCGCGGAAGGCGCGCGTGGCGCGGGTGCGCAGGTCGATGTCAAGCGCGTGCCGGAGACCGTGCCCGAAGAGATCGCAAAGAAGTCGAACTTCAAGCTCGACCAGCAGGCGCCCATTGCGACGGTCGCCGATCTCGAACAATACGATGCAATCGTGGTTGGCACGGGCACGCGTTATGGGCGCATGTCGTCGCAGATGGCGGCGTTTCTCGATCAGACGGGCGGACTATGGGTGCGCGGCGCGCTGAACGGCAAGGTCGGCGCGGCGTTCGCATCGACGGGCACGCAGCACGGCGGACAGGAGACCACGTTGTTCTCGATCATCACGAACCTGATGCATCTGGGGATGATCATCGTGGGCTTGCCGTATAGCCATCAGGGGATGATGAACATGACGGAGATCGTCGGCGGCGCGCCTTATGGCGCTACGACGATCGCAGCGGCCGACGGTTCGCGTCAACCTAGCGCAATCGATCTGGAAGGCGCACGGCATCAGGGCGAACTGGTCGCGAAGACGGCGGCCAAGCTGTTTGGCTGAGCGGCCTCTTGCTTGCTGGAGTCCGCGGCGGAACGCACTGAACGCGCGAAAGCGCACGGGAATTCGCGCGCCTTCAGTGCGCCGTCGTTCACGCTGTGGCGGGTGTTTCCGGCGGCAACGTCAGTTGCGCGACTTCGACGTTGTCGAGCTGTTCGAGCAAGGAAGGCGCGAGCAACAGCTTCGCCTTGCGAATGCCTGCGCCCATCACCACTTGCCGGCGCGCCATCACGCCGGCATCGACGAGCACGCGCCAGTTCGCGGGCAGGCCGAACGCGGTGATGCCGCCGAACTCCATCGCGCTTTGTTCCGTTGCGATCTCGCGCTGCGCGAACGAAATGCGCTTTGCGCCCAGCACGGCTTTTACCGCGCCATTGACGTCGAGCCGCAGCGAGCCGAGCGTCACGATCGCGGCGAGATGCTCGCCTCCATCCTTTTTGTACTTGACGACGATGGTGTTCGCGCAGTCTTCCATCGGGAAGCCGTAGCGCGCGCTGAAGTCGGCTGTGTCCGATGCGTCGTCGGTGACGGCGAACACGACGATGTCGCGGCCTGCCACGGATGCGGCGACGTGCGCGGGAAGATGTGCGCCGATATGCTCGGGCGCGATGATGTCGAGCTTCTGAAGCGGTTCGTGCGAAAGCATGGTGACCTGTGAGCAGTGAGCGGACGAAAACAACGCGCACACATTGTACGATTTGCGGCTGATCCGCGGCCGCATTGCGCGCATGTAGTCAGTCGCCGGGCGAGCGTTGTGGCGCGCTGGCGTTCACGGGAAAAAGATGCACGCTCATGAAGTCGACGAAGGCCCGCATTTTCGGCGTCAATTGCCCGCCCGAAGGCCACAGTGCGCGAAACACGCTGAGCGCGCCGGAGTATTCGCGCAGAACCGGGACGAGCGTGCCGCTCTCCACCTGCGCGCGCACCGTGAAATCCGGCACGCAGGCGAGGCCGAGATCCTGCTCGGCCATCGCGATCAGCGGCTCGACGGCGGTGGCGATGGCGGTCGTGGGCAAGTCGATGTCGATCGACTCGCCGTCGCGTTCGAGCGGCCAGCGGCGCAGCTTCCCCGTGGTCGGAAAGCGATGCTGAAGACACGCATGATGGACGAGCGCCTCGGGCATCGTGAGGGGCGGATGTTGCGCGAGGTACGCGGGCGACGCGACGATCAGATGCACGTAGGTGCCCATCGTTCGCGTGATCAGTTGCGAGTCGTTGACGTCGCCCGTGCGCATCACGACGTCGAAGCCTTCTTCGATCACATCGACCATCCGGTCGCTGAAGTCGATGTCCAGCATGATCTCGGGATAAGCCTTCATGAATTCGCCGATCACGGGCATCATCAGCTTCGTCACCATCGGCATGCTCACACGCAGCTTGCCGCGCGGCGCGGCATGCGCGAGCGCGAGTTCGCTCTCCGCGGCCTCGATCTCCTCGAAGATGCGCTGGCAGCGCGTGAGAAACAGTGCGCCTTCGGGGGTGAGCGTGATGCTGCGCGTGCTGCGATGAAAGAGCCGCGCGCCGAGCCGTGTTTCCAGACGTGAAATGGCCTTGCCGACTGCGGATGCCGAGATGCCGATCTGGCGGCCTGCTTCGGTGAAACTGCGGGTTTCGGCGGCGCGCACGAAGATGTTGAGCGAGCCGAAGCGGTCCATTGCGCCCGTACTCGTCGTGCCGTCGATGGTCGCCGACGACGCGGAGTGCAGCTTGATGGGCGCTGTGCGCGCCACATCGGCTTGTGTAGCCATGGCAGGTCTCCGGAACTCGAAGCGCCGCCCGGCGAGCCAGCGCGGGCGGCACGTCGCACGCTAGCCGTGCGCGTCCGAAGTGTAGCGCGTGCGTGCCGTGTCGATCATTCGAGGTCGTCGAGCTGATCCGCGAGGATCATCTGCGACATGTTGCGCGGCCGGCTCGACGGACGGCTGAACGGTCCATACACGGCGTCGCCGCGCACGATGCTGGCGCCCGTCAGCGCGCACACGCCGCGCGAGCGCGCAATGCGGCGCACCCACAGCTGCTCGGTATAGCGGCCGGCCGTCGAATCGCGCCAGGTGATCGAAATCGACTTCGCGCCGAACCGTTCGACGAACGTGATCACCGCGTCGCTATGCTGGCTCGCGGCCGCTTGCGCGCGTTCGGCCGTGGCGCTGCGGCGCGCGGCACGCGCGGCGCAAGCGCCCTTGTCGCATTTGTCGGACGATGCGAGCTTGCTGTCCTGCGCGGGCGACTTGCCGAGCCGCGAAATCGTCGCGGTCCACGGGTCGTGCAGCGCGGGCGTGGCGGGCGCAATACCGCCGCCTGCCGGCTCGGACCGAAGATCGGCATAGAGCGTTTCCTTGCGACGCAGTTCCGGCTCACCGTTCGCGCGCCGGTTTGCGTGGGCGCGAGGCCTGGGCTCAGGCGTACTGGCTGTTGCAGTTCCAATCCTGCTCACGTCGACTCCTCGTTAAAGCGTGGCCCGTCGAGGCGGCTCATTCGATCACGCAGAACCTTACGTTCTGCTTTTGATGGCCGCCCGGCAGCCGCATTTGCGGCCACCTTGCGCGCGGGCGAAAACGCATGCGCCGCGCGTCGCTGCGCCCTGACGGCGAACGATGGGGAGCGGCTTCACGCTGCATCACAGCGTTGCAATCAGCTTTCGCGGCCGGCGCGGATGACCGGTCGCATGGCACGCATCCTAGCGGCTTGCCTTTGGCAGATAAATGCCAGCTAAATGAACACTCAATTTATCTAACTCAAACAATGGGACGGGACGGGTATGCCAATCGACGGCAATCGCTTGCCGCATCAGGCTGTCCGGCGCTGCATATGCACACCGGTCGGGCGCGCAAACGGCCGATAGCCGCCACGCGGCGCAAGGTCTTGTCTTGACAACGCAAGACGGGCGGCCATACTCGGACGGTACTT
This sequence comes from Paraburkholderia sp. XV, assembly GCF_020177535.1. Classification (NCBI taxonomy): domain Bacteria; kingdom Pseudomonadati; phylum Pseudomonadota; class Betaproteobacteria; order Burkholderiales; family Burkholderiaceae; genus Paraburkholderia; species Paraburkholderia sp. XV. Next base: position 47,534 of record NZ_JAGUUD010000057.1, read on the forward strand.
CGCCGCCCGGCCACAACCTGTTTCCACCGCAAGGACACGCCGTCATGCACAAGACAGTGAAGATTCCCGGACCCGATCATCCCATCGCGATTGCAAAAAGCGGGTCACGCGTGGTCGTGTCCGTGGCAGGACAGAAGATCGCCGACAGCACCGACGCGCTGTCCTTCCATGAAGCCTCGTACCCTGAAGTCCTCTACATTCCGCGCAAGGACGTCGACATGTCGCTGCTCGAACGCACCGGTCATTCGACGTATTGCCCGTACAAGGGCGAGTGCAGCTACTACAGCATTCCCGTTGGCGGCGAGCGCTCCGTCAATGCGGTGTGGAGTTACGAAAGTCCGTACGAAGCCGTCGAGTCGATCAGGGATCATGTTGCGTTCTATCGCGACCGCGTGGACGCCATCGAGGTCAGCGCGCCATAAACACGCGAACGCGCGGCCAGTTTCCGGCCCGCTGCGGTGCCATCGAAGCCCTCGTCCGAGGGCTTCACAACTTCGCTTCTTCCGTCGAATCGCGACGCGCCGTCGCCCGTTTTCCGTCGCATTTTCGTCATTGACACCACTGTCAAACGCGGCGCACGCATTCAAATTTGACGCGATTGATAAAAAATAAAGACAAGAAAAGTCATTTCCGAAAAGCTCCGTTTATTCACGGCGCAGCCAATCACCCAAATAACATAAAACGCCCCGAAAGCCGCATGTATGCACGCTTTCAGGGCATCGGATGCAGCCGGCATTAAATGATTTTTTGTTGATTTTTTTCGGAACCTTCTTGCCGTAAGCTTTTCGTAAACACCATTGCGTTTGTCCGCGATGGACTGACTCCGTTCAATTGAGAACCCGGCAGGAGCACGATCGATGAATCATCCAAAACGCTTATTGCTTTCCAATCTGGCATGGTCGCAAGAGGTCTCGGCGCGCGAGCCCGAGTTCTTTACGGAACTCGCGCGCGGCCAGCAGCCACGCTTTCTGTGGATCGGTTGCTCCGATAGCCGCGTGCCCGCCGAGCGCGTCACCAATGCGCAGCCGGGGGAATTGTTCGTCCATCGCAACATCGCGAACCTCTACACCTCCGACGACGGCAACACATCGAGCGTGATCGAATACGCCGTGCATGCGCTGAAGGTCGAGCACGTGATCATCTGCGGACATCATCATTGCGGCGGCGTGCGCGCCGCGCTGTCGCCGCCTTCGGATGCGCTGCCCATCGTGAACCGGCGCATTGCAGGTTTGCGCGAGCTCGCCGAACGTCATCGCGACGAACTGCATGCGATCGCGGATTTCGACGAGCGCGTCGACCGCTTCGCGGAGTTGAACGTGATCGAGCAGGTGCGGCTGCTGCGCGAGTCGCCCATCGTGCGCCGCGCGCCGCGTCCGCCGCAGGTGCACGGCTGGATTTTCGGGCTGCGCGCAGGGCTTATCACGCAACTCACCGATATGGATGAAGCCCGCGACATCGCCGAAGCGCACGCCGAAGGGCACGCCGAAGCGTCCCCGTCCGTCGCCGTGCGCGACGCTGCGTAGGGACGCTCGGGCAGTTCGCCCGTTTTCAGACTCACTCACGCCCATTTCACCGACATGTCCATCAAGCCGCCGGCGCGCGACGCCGGGCGGTGTGGCTCAACTCGACCTCGCGGATACCATGCACACTCCACCTGTTTCCCGTTTATCGAACCTGCGCAGCGATGTCTTCGCCGGGATCGTCGTGTTTCTCGTCGCGCTGCCGCTATGTCTCGGCATCGCCACCGCGTCCGGCGTCGATCCATTTGCCGGGCTGGTGTCCGGCATCGTCGGCGGACTGGTGGTCGCGCTGTTGAGCGGCTCGCATCTGAGCGTGAGCGGGCCGGCTGCGGGCCTCGTCGTGATCGTCGTGTCGGCAATCGCGTCGCTCGGCAGTTTCTCCGCGTTTCTCGCCGCCGTGCTGATCGCGGGCGCGTTGCAGATCGGCTTCGGCCTGCTGCGCGCGGGACAGCTTGCCAGCTTCGTGCCCGTCGCCGTCATCAAGGGCATGCTGGCTTCGATCGGCATCATCCTGATCGTCAAGCAGATTCCACTCGGCGTGGGGCTCGTGAGCGGCGCGGATGCCAACGTGGCGCACGCGGGCATGCTGGCGACGCCGTTCGGCAAACTGTCGATAGTGACGACTGCGCTTGCGCTCATCTCGCTGGCGATGCTGTTCGCGTGGGAGACGCCGCGCGCCAAGCGCTACGCGGTCGTGCGCATGCTGCCGGGGCCGCTCGCGGTCGTCGCGCTCGGCATCGGCGTGACGCTCGCGCTCGATGTGCTCGCGCCCGCGCTTGCGGTGCCCGCCGAGCACCGCGTGTCGCTGATGCCGCTGGACTCGTTCGCGGCGCTGACGGGCGCGATTTCGATGCCCGACTTCAGGCAGCTCGTGGACGGCCACGTCTGGCGCGTCGGCTTGACGCTCGCCATCGTCGCGAGTCTGGAGACGCTGCTGAGTCTCGAAGCCGTCGAACAGATCGATCCGAAGCGCCGCCGCGCGTCGCCGGACCGCGAGTTGAAGGCGCAGGGCGTGGGCAACATGGTGGCGGCCGTGCTGGGCGGTCTGCCGCTGACGGCCGTAATCGTGCGCAGTTCGGCGAACGTGAATGCGGGCGCGCAGACGCGCATGTCGGCCGTGATTCACGGCGTGCTGCTGCTGGCGAGCGTGTTCGCGCTGACCGCGGTGCTCAACCTGATTCCGCTCGCCTGTCTCGCGGCGATCCTGATTCACACGGGCTACAAGCTCGCGAAGCCGGCGCTCTTTACGGCGATGGCGCGCGAAGGCGTCGACCGCTTCGTGCCGTTTGCGGCGACGATTGCCGGCGTGCTCGCGACGGATCTGCTGATCGGCATTGGCATCGGCATTGCGACGAGCGCGGTGCTCGCGTTGCGCGCGAACCTGTCGCGCACGTTCACGCTGACGCGTCACGACGATCACTATCTGCTGGTGCTGCGCAAGGACGCGACGTTCCTGTCGAAACCGATGCTCACGCGCTGTCTCGCGCAGATCCCCGACCGCGCGACGGTGCTGATCGACGCGGAGCGTGCCGATTTCATCGACCGCGATATCCGCGACACGCTCGATGCGTTCGTGGGCGAGGCGGCGCAGCGGCAGATTACCGTCGAGCGCCTGCGCTGGCCGGAGCCGGCGGCTCAGGAAGGGCAGGCGCCGCTGCCGTCGCTGGGCGCGACGACGGGCTGAGCCGTAAAAAGGGCGCGATAGCGCGCGGCAGCGCGTTATCGGTGTTGTGGAACCACGGTTTCGGAAAGTGCTGGCCGGAAGGCGAGGGCGCTGACGGGCGGCGCATCCTCGCCTGACCGGCGGAAGGCGGGATTATTCGGCGATCGAAAAGCGCGACGGCCGCGCCTGCTTCGCTTTGCTGGGACGCTCGACACGCGGGCTGGCACCGCGGATGAACAGCACTGCGCACAACGCCACCATGGCCCAGATGCAAAGAATTACGGTCAAGACGTTCATTTCCAGTTCCAGTCTCAGTCTCAGTCTTAGTGGGTCGGCACTACGGACGTTGCCGGGCTGCCACCGTCGGGTTCGGTTCTCGTGGTCGCGCGGGGCGGCCGGTCAATGCGTGGTGTGCTGCGTTTCGCCGTCGAACAGAAGCTCGTCGATCAGCCGGGTGGTCACGGCAAGCTGCTTCTCCAGCGACACACGCGCCAGTTCCGCGCTCACCGCGTCGCCGCGTGCGACGGCGGCGTGCGTCTGGGTGGCGAGGCGCAGCACCGTGTCGGAGGCGAGCTGCAAGCCGCGCATCAGCTCGGACTCCGGGTATTCCCGCTGGCTATTCCACTCCGGCGCGCTGAGCGCGTCGGGCTCGAACGGGTTGCTTCTGTCATGACGGGAAGACATTTCAGGCTCCTCAGTGCACTGGCATGACTGCAGTGTGCGCCGCGTCGCCGGCGTTCAATCGGCCGAACAGAGGCCGATTTCGGATTCATACCGCCGTCATCGAAATGTGCTCGTGCACGGTCAGAATGCCTGCTTCCTGTCCACGTCCCGGCGAATGGTAAGCAACTGTTAGTGCGCGGTCTGCGCGTAAAGGCCCTGGGTTGCGCGGGCTCCTTTCTTGCGCGGGTCGAGTGCGTGGCGCAGCGGGCGTCCCGTCGTATCGAGCCGTAATGCGCCGTCACAAGTGGTCACGCATGTCTTCTGTAGCGTCTGCTCAAATGGCGCTAGAGAAGGGAGAACGATCATGAAAAAGCTTCTGACGCTGGCAGCCGTCGCCATGGCGACAATCGGTTTGGGAGGCTGCGTCGTCGCGCCGCCGTATGGTTATGGGTACGCGCCGGCGTACGGCTACGCGCCGGGGTATTACGCGGGGCCGTCGGTGAACGTCGGCATCGGCTATAGCTGTTGCTGGGGCCATGGCGGCTGGCACCGGTAAGCGCATCCAGACGCATCCCGACGGATCGCGCGATCGAGACCCAAAGAAGCCGGACACGGATGCGTCAGCGTCCCGTCTGGCTTTTTTAATGTGATGCGGCGCGCAGGCCGCGCGGTGGCTGGAGTTCGGCGTCAGGCGGCGCAGATTGCGCGCGCATGCGGCCGCGCGCGCTGCGGGTTGCTGTACGATCTCGGAAAGAATGCGCCCGCGCCATAGCGGCGCGTCTTCCCACGCCACGATTCCGCAACGACATCTACGTTTTCGCACCCCAGCATGGACTACCGCGTTACCTACGAGCACAGCCTCGCCACCGCCCCAGACGACTTCATCGTGAATGTGCCGTCGCAACTGGTGTCGGATGTGCCGTCGAACATTCCCAAGGCGCTGCTGCCCGAAGCGATCGAAAAGCTGATACTCGAACGTTCTCCGCGCATCGGCCGCATCCGCAACCTCCGGCTTATCTGACGTTTTTCTTTCGGCGGCAGGCTTTGTCGTTTTTCTGCTCTGGCCGCCGCGCTTGAAAACGGCATGCTTGCCCTGCATGTGCGGCTCTCGTTATACGGAGCCTTGTCATGGGAAGCCGTCCCCGTTTTGTCGACGATCTGTCGGGTGCGCTGCCGGGCGCCGCTGCCGCCGGGTCGTCCGATGACGACGCACTCCTCGACACCTATTCGCGCACTGTCGTCGATGCGCTCGAACGGGTGCGGGCGGCCGTCGTTTTCATCACTGTCGAGCGCCGCGTGCCGGGCGCGCCGGAGCGCCATGCGCGCGCGGGCACCGGCTCCGGTTTCATCTTCACGCCCGACGGATATCTTCTGACCAACAGCCACGTCGTGCACGGTGCGACGCATATCCGCGTGCAGCTTGCCGACGGCACGAAGTTCGACGCCGATCTGGTGGGTGACGATCCGCACAGCGACCTGGCCGTATTGCGGATTGGTTCGCCGGAGCCGCTGCCGCACGTCGCGCTTGGCGAGTCGGGCAAGCTGCGCGTGGGGCAGATAGCGATCGCGGTTGGCAATCCGCTTGGGCTCGAGCAGACGGTGACGGCGGGCGTGGTTTCCGCGCTCGGGCGTTCGCTGAGGTCGAACTCGGGCCGCATGATCTATGACGTGATCCAGACGGATGCCGCGCTCAATCCGGGCAATTCGGGTGGGCCGTTGATCAACTCGGCGGGCCAGGTGATCGGTGTGAATACGGCGATCATTCCGGGTGCGCAGTCGATCAGCTTTGCGACGGCGATCGATACCGCGAAGTGGGTGATCATGCAGATTTTTGCGCACGGGCGCGTGCGGCGCGCTTATATCGGCGTGGCGGGGACGACTTTCGCGCTGCCGCGGCGTGTGCAGCGTTATTTCGCGCTGGAGTCGGAAAGTGGCGTGCGGGTGATGGAGATCGTGAAGGGGAGTCCTGCCGCGCTCGGCGGGCTGCGGACGGACGATACGATCGTTGCGGTTGATGGGCAGGTTGTTGAGGGGGTCGATGCGCTGCAGCGCGTGCTGGATGGGTCCAGGATTGGGCGCTCGGTGAGTGTGAGTGTTTTGCGCGGCGCGCAGCGGGTTGAGGTGGTGGTTGTGCCGGTTGAGCAGAGCGTTTAGGTTTTTGGTTTTGGTTTGGTTTTGGGTTTGTCTGCGACGCTGGGTAGGGGCGGTTTTTTCGATGGCATTCCGCGATTTGGCATCGGGGTTCATGCGGCGCCGTTCGTGGGTTTGGGTCTTGGCGCTGGCATTCGCGATTCGTTAGCGTGCCTCACGCGTCGCCATTTGGTGTTTTTGGCCTTTGCGCTGGCATCCGGGTTTTGCTTTTGCTTTTGCTTTCGCTTTCGCTGGCATCCGCGCATTGTTAGCGTGCTTCACGCGTCGCCCCTGTGCGGGG
>NZ_JAGUUD010000058.1:0-52178 GCF_020177535.1 Paraburkholderia sp. XV
CAAAGAAAAGTAGGTGCCGCCCCGCACAGGGGCGACGCCTGAAGCGAGCTAACGTAACGCGGATGCCAGCGCAAAGGCCGAAAACCCGAACCGCGACGCGTGAAGCACGCTAACGTAACGCGGATGCCACCGCAAAGGCCGGCAACACCAAACGGCGACGCCTGAAGCGAGCTAACGTAACGCGGATGCCAGCGCAAACTCAAGCCAACCAACCCCGCCCGCCCAGAGCAAAACCTCACCCAACCCACTTCCTCGCATTCTGAAACACGCGCATCCACGGACTGCCATCCGTAGCGCTGTTCTTCCAGGCATCGGGATGCCAGCTCATCTGCACATTGCGATGAACGCGCTCGGTATGCGGCATCAGCACAGTAAACCGCCCGTCAGGCGTAGTGACAGAAGTAATCCCAGCCGGCGACCCATTCGGATTGAACGGATACTGTTCAGTCAACTGTCCGCGATGATCGACATACCGCATCGCAACCGCGACACGCGCCATATCACCCTGCTGCGAGAAGTCCGCAAACCCCTCGCCGTGTGCAACGGCAACCGGAATCCGCGATCCTTCCATACCAGCAAAGAAAATCGACGGCGACGACTGCACCTCCACCAGCGAGAAGCGCGCTTCGAATTTCTCCGACTTGTTGCGCGTGAACTTCGGCCATGCATCCGCGCCAGGAATCATCGACGCAAGGCTGCTCATCATCTGACAGCCATTGCAGATACCAAGCGCGAACGTGTCATTGCGACCAAAGAACGCTGCAAACATATCCGCAAGCTGCGCGTTGAAACGGATCGTTTTCGCCCAGCCCTCGCCCGCGCCCAGCACGTCACCATACGAGAAGCCGCCACACGCAACAGCACCCGCAAAATCAGCAAGCGTCGCGCGGCCCGACAGCAAATCACTCATGTGAACGTCGTGCGCATCGAATCCCGCGCGGTCGAATGCGTAGGCCGTTTCGAGGTGAGAGTTCACGCCCTGCTCCCGCAGCACCGCGACACGCGGACGCGCGCCCTTGCCGATGAACGGCGCGGCGACATCCTCAACGGGATCGAACGACAGGTGCGGCTGGATGCCAGGGTCCGACGCATCGAGCAACGCATCGAATTCCGCATCGGCGCACGCGGGGTTGTCGCGCAGACGCGAGATGCGCCAGCTCACTTCGCTCCACGTGCGATGCAGCTCGGTACGCGGCGCGTCGAAAATCTTTTTCGCGTCGCGGTAGATTTCAACCATGTCGCGCTCGTTCGGCTTGCCGACCACATGCGAGCACGCCGACAAGCCATGTTCGCGCAGCACCGCAAGCACCGCGTCGCGATCGCCGGCACGCACCTGGACCACCGCGCCGAGCTCTTCGTTGAAGAGCGCGCGGATCGTGCGGTCTTCGCGGCGGCCGCTCGTCTGCTTCGCCCAGTCCTTCGCGTCGCCGTAGTCGAACTCGTGATTCGGGTCGAGCGTCAGCATGTCGACGTTCAGCGACACACCCACGTGGCCCGCAAACGCCATTTCGCAAACCGTCGCCCACAGCCCGCCGTCCGAGCGGTCGTGGTACGCGAGCAGCTTGCCGTCCGCGTTGAGCGCCTGGATCGCCGCAAAGAAACGCTTCAGGTCTTCGGGATCGTCGACGTCAGGCACCGTGTCGCCGACCTGCTGCGTCACCTGCGCGAGAATACTGCCGCCCAGACGCTGCTTGCCGCGGCCAAGATCGATTGCGATCAGCACCGTTTCGCCCGCTTCCTTCAGACTCAGCAGTTGCGGCGTGAGATGGCGGCGCACGTCTTCGACGGGCGCAAATGCCGAGATGATCAGCGACACGGGCGCGACCACCTCTTTCTCGACGTCGCCGTCCGCCCACTTCGTGCGCATCGACAGCGAATCCTTGCCGACAGGAATGCCGATGCCGAGCGCCGGGCACAGTTCCATGCCGATCGCCTTCACCGTGTCGTACAGCGCCGCGTCTTCGCCCGGGCTGCCGCATGCCGCCATCCAGTTCGCCGACAGCTTCAGTTTGTCCAGCGACGCAATCGGCGCCGCGGCGATATTCGTCACCACTTCGCCGACTGCCATGCGTCCCGACGCGGGCGCGTCGATCACGGCGAGCGGCGTGCGCTCGGCCATCGCCATGGCTTCACCACGGAAGCCCGCGTAATCGACCGTGGTGATCGCGCAGTCGGCGACGGGCACCTGCCACGGGCCGACCATCTGGTCGCGCGCCGTCGTGCCGCCCACCGAGCGGTCGCCGATCGTGATCAGGAATGACTTGCTCGCCACGGTCGGATGACGCAGCACGTCGACGGCTGCCTCGTGCAATGCGACGTGCGTGACGTCGACAGGCTGCAGCGGCGTCGACACGCGCGTCACGTCGCGATGCATGCGCGGCGGCTTGCCGAGCAGGACTTCCATCGGCATGTCGACGGGCTGGTGCGCGCTCGCGTCCTTCAGGTCGGCGTCGATCAGTTTCAGCTGACGCTCTTCAGTAGCCGTGCCGACCACCGCGAACGGGCAACGCTCGCGCTCGCAGATCGCCGCGAATTCTTCGAGCCGCGACGGCGGAATGGCCAGCACGTAACGCTCTTGCGCTTCGTTCGACCAGATTTCGCGCGGCGACAGCCCGCTTTCTTCCAGCTGGACCTTGCGCAACTCGAACACCGCGCCCTTGTCCGCGCCGTCGACCAGTTCCGGGAAGGCGTTCGACAGACCGCCCGCGCCGACGTCGTGGATGCTCAGAATCGGATTGCCCGCGCCCAGCTGCCAGCACGAGTTGATCACTTCCTGCGCGCGCCGCTCGATTTCGGGGTTGCCGCGCTGGACGGAATCGAAGTCGAGTTCGGCCGTGTTGGTGCCCGTCGCCATCGAACTCGCCGCGCCGCCACCCATGCCGATGCGCATGCCGGGACCGCCGATCTGGATCAGCAGCGAGCCGGCAGGCAGATCGTGCTTGTGCGTGTGCTGGTCGGAGATATTGCCGAGGCCGCCCGCGATCATGATCGGCTTGTGATAGCCGCGCACGCGGCCCGCGACATTCTGCTCGTACGTGCGGAAATAGCCGCCGAGGTTCGGACGGCCGAATTCGTTGTTGAAGGCGGCGCCGCCGAGCGGCCCGTCGATCATGATCTGCAACGGCGACGCGATGCGGTCCGGGCGGCCGTACGTGTCGAACTGGTCGGCGGCATTGCGGTGGCCGATGGGCTGCGTGGCGTCGCGAGCGTTTTCCCACGGCTCGCGCGCGTCGGGCAAGTCGAGGTTCGACACGGTAAAGCCCGTGAGACCCGCCTTCGGACGCGCGCCGCGGCCCGTCGCGCCTTCGTCGCGGATTTCGCCGCCCGCGCCCGTCGCAGCGCCCGGGAATGGGGAAATCGCTGTGGGGTGGTTGTGCGTTTCCACCTTCATCAGCGTGTGCGTCAATTCGGTGTGACGGCCGTAGCGCTCGCCCGGCTCGCCTGCATTCGCCGGCTTGCGCGGGAACCAGCGCTCGGCTGGGCCGCCTGCCATGATCGACGAGTTGTCCGAGTACGCGACGATCGTCCCTTGCGGGTTGAGCTTTTCGGTGTTGCGAATCATGTTGAACAGCGAGATGTCCTGCGCCTCGCCGTCGATCGTCCAGCTTGCGTTGAAGATCTTGTGGCGGCAGTGCTCGCTGTTGGCCTGCGCGAACATCATCAGTTCGACGTCGGTCGGATTGCGGCCGAGCTTCGTGAAGGCGTCGACGAGATAGTCGATTTCGTCCTCGGCGAGCGCCAGGCCCAGTTCCATGTTCGCCTGCTCCAGCGCCTTGCGGCCGTCCGTCAGTACGGCGACCGTCTGCAGCGGCTTGGCGGGCAGCTCGTCGAACAGGTGCATCGCGTGATCGCGCGACGGCGCGACGCTTTCCGTCATCCGGTCATGCAGCGCCGCCGCCACGGCGGCGCGCGCCTCGTCCGACAGCGCCTTCTTGCCGCCGAGCAGCCCGCTTTTCAGCACGACCGTGTACTCGATGCCGCGCTCGATGCGCCGGACATGCGTCAAGCCGCAGTGAAGCGCGATGTCCGTGGCCTTGCTCGCCCACGGCGACACGGTGCCGAAGCGCGGCACGACGAGGAAGGTTTCGACGGCACCCTTGTCCTTGCCGGCGTCGAACGGATCGCCGTAGTGCATCAGCGCTTCGATCTTCGCGCTGTCTTCCGCGGCGAGCGGCGTCTGCGAGTTCACGAAATGCAGATACTGGCCGCGCACGCCGACGATGCTGGCGTCGATGCGCGACAACGTGTCGAGCAGGCGGGTTTGACGGAAATCGGAGAGGGCCGAAGCGCCGGGGAAACACGAGAAGTGAGCCATGGACTTGACGTTGCGTCGATCGGTTGCGTCGCTGGGTGCCGCGCGCGATTACCCGTGGCAATCGCTCGGACAGTCGCGCGTGGAGGCGACGTGAGGCGTAAGGAAGTCCAGGATTATAACCCGGGAAGGCCCGGCAGACCTGCCTCACATGACGCTCCGCGCGCTTTGGCAGCGTGTCCCCGGCGGCGGCATGCCCCGCCGGCAATGCGCCGCGTCATTTTGAGACGTGTTTCCCGCCGTTCGTGGTAGGCGGATTGCGCGTTCCCTCTCGCCGCCTGCCCCATAGCGCGCGCCCGTCGAGCGCCCTTCCCGCGCCGAACGGCAGCGTGCCGGACGGGCCGTTTGACTGATATCATTCGGCCTTTCATCAGATCGGTGCAGCATCGGCTTGTCGCGCTGCGCCGCATGTCACGTCATACGCCTGGCCCCACGCGTGCCGCCGGCAACACGAATTAACCATGGATGTCATTGTCATTGGCGGCGGGATCGTCGGCGTCGCCACCGCCTATCAGCTTCGCGCGGCCGGTCATCGGGTGTGCGTCGTCGAACGGCACGCCACCGTCGCGCAAGGCGCGACCTACGGTCACGGCGGCACCTTGCTGCCCACGCCGCTCGACGTGTGGTTCGGCCCGACCTTCATGCAGCACCGTCAGGCCGCCAAAAGCGGCGTGATCAAGAAGACGGGCTTCAACGGGCAGGTGCGCGACTTCGTCCGCACGCTCTCGGCGCTCGCCGGGCCCGAAGCGTTCAAGAAGCAGTTTTCGCTGCTGCGTCCGCTGATCGAATCGGCGCGCCAGTCGCTTGCCGACATCGAACACCACTTCAATCTGGAATTCGAGCAGTCGAACGGACAGCTCTACCTGGTGCGCAGCCAGCAGGACTGGGAGCACACGCAGCCCGCGCTCGACCTGCTGCGCCAGTTCGAAGTGCCGCATCACGTGCTGAGCCCGCAGGAATGCCAGACCATCGAGCATTCGATTCCCCTCGAGCCGCATTTCGCGGGCGGCGTGCTGTTCGGCGACGAAGGCACGGCGAACTGTCCGCTGTTCGCGAAGTTGCTCAAGCAGACGCTCGATACGCAAGGCGGCGTGCAGTTTCAGTGCGGCCGCGAAGTGACGGGTATCCGCCTCGACAACCAGCGTGCGGCCGTCGAACTGGCGCCCGCCAACGGCGAATCGACGCGCTCGCGCGAAGTCGACGTGATCAGCGCGGACGCGGTGGTCGTCGCTGCGGGCGTGGGCAGTCTTGCGTTGCTGGAGAAGCTCGGGCTGAACCTGCCGCTGCACCCGCTGCGCCTGCATAACCTCGTCGCGCCGATCGCTCGCGAGGAGTTCGCGCCCCATACGACGGTGATCGATGCCGTCAAGCGCATCACGATCACGCGCAGCAACCACCGGCTGCGCATTGCGGGCGGCGCGGTGCTGCAAAGCGCGAGCCAGACCCGGCTGCCGCTGCCCGAGCCGCTGACGAAGGAAGCGCTCGCGCTGCTCAGCCAGGCGACCCACGACTGGGTGCCGGGCTCGGCGCGCATTTCCGCCGCCCTGCCGTGGGAAGGCGTAAAGCTGCTGTCGCCCGACGGTCTGCCCGTGACGGGCAATGCGCTGCATCCGCGGCTTTTTGTGAACGCGGCGCACGGTCCCGTCGGCTGGGGCCTCGCATGCGGTTCGGGCAAGCTGATTGCGAGCCTCGTGTCCGGCGTGCCGTCGGAATTGCCGCCTGACACGATCGCGGCGCTTCGACCCGAACGCTTCAACGGATAACCCGTTCCGGCAGGGGACGGTTATTCGTCCTATGCCATTGCGCGTGCTGGCGACAGCACGCGCATTGCCACTACCATGGGCGTACCCTGTTGCTCTCGTACGCTGCCATGACCGATACCTCCTTGCCTTTCCTTCACGACGCGCTCGTCAAGCCGTATGACCGGCCATTGCCGCTGCTGGGCGTCGCCGAACTGCGCGCGCTCGAAACAGACGCCGGGGCGACGCTGCCCGCCCACACACTGATGGGCCGCGCCGGACGTGCGGGCGCGCGCTTTCTGCTCGACCATATCAACCTTGACGGTACGAGTAGTCCGCACGAGCCGGTATGGCTCGTAGCCGGCCCTGGCAACAACGGCGGCGACGCGCTCGTCGTGGCGGCTGAACTGCATCGCGCCGGTATCACGGTCCACGTCTGCATGCCCGTCGAAGTGAAGCCCGACGACGCCCGTTGGGCGCTGGCCGAAGCGCGCGCGGCGGGCGTGCCGATCTCGAATGCCGTGCCCGACTCGTTCGACGAATACAGCTGGGTCGTCGACGGCATGTTCGGCATCGGCTTGGCCCGACCTCTGGACGGCGTCTTCGCGTCGATTGCCGGCCGTTTGTCCGCGCGCGCGAAGACACGCGGGCGCGTGCTGGCGCTCGACGTGCCGAGCGGCCTGGACAGCGATACGGGCAATGTCGTCGAAGGGGGCGCGGCCGTTCGCGCCACGCACACGGTCACGTTCATTGGCGCGAAGCCGGGTCTTTACATGGGTTCGGGACGCGACCTTGCGGGCGATGTGACCATCGCGTCCATCGGGCTCGAATGGCCTCCCGAACCGCACGTGCGGCTCAACGGGCCCGCCCTTTTCGTTCCGTATTTCCCGCCGCGCGATTACTCCACGCACAAAGGCACGTTCGGCAGCGTGGCCGTCGTGGGCGGCGATACGGGCATGTGCGGCGCGCCGATTCTCGCGGCGCGCGCCGCGTTGTACGCGGGCGCGGGCAAGGTCCACGTCGCGTTTCTCGGCGCGGGCAGCCCGCCTTACGATCCGCCTCATCCTGAACTGATGCTGCATCCGCTTGACGAACTGCCGCTCGCGGAGATGGACGCGTTGTCGATCGGCTGCGGAATGGGCAAGCGCGAGCGCGCCGTCGGCGTGCTGCGCGACGTGCTGCCGCTAGACGTGCCGAAACTGCTGGACGCCGATGCGTTGAATCTCATCGCCGCTAACGCCGATCTCGCCGCTGCCGTGAAGCAGCGTGGCGCGTCGGCGAACGATCCGTGCGTGCTGACGCCTCATCCGCTCGAAGCGGCGCGCCTGCTCGGCACCGACGCAAAGAGCGTGCAGCGCGACCGGCTGGAAGCGGCGCGCGCACTGGCCGCGCGTTATGCAAGCGTCGTCGTGCTGAAAGGCACGGGCACGGTGATCGCAGCGCCGGACGGGCGCGTTGCCGTCAACCCGACGGGCAACGCGGCGCTCGCGACGGGCGGCACGGGCGACGTGCTCGGCGGCCTGATCGGCGCCTTCCTCGGGCAAGGTCTTCCGCGCTACGAGGCAGCGCTTGCGGGCGTCTTTCTGCACGGTTTCGCCGCCGACATGCTAACAACGCGCGGCAAAGGCCCGGCCGGTCTCACGGCGGGCGAACTCGCGCCGATGGTACGCAAGTTGTTGAACCGGCTGGTGTATCCGTTGCGCGATTGACGGCCTGCGCATGCCGGCGGCCGTGTCCCGCTATATGGCGGCGCGTCCCATCTATCCCGGCTGTCATCCTGGCCCGCTATACTGGTTGACTGCGTCGCACGGCCGTCCATCGGCCGCGACGCGAATGCAGACGCCCGCTGACGGGGCACGAGACACGCCGCCGCGCATCCGGCGACCGTACCGCTCAGCCAACCGCGCGTCTGCAGATCACCCCCGGCACGCCCGATGCGCGGCCGGCCATTCGTTTTCCTTCGTTAGACGGACGGTTATGACTCTCAACTCGCTCCCCGCCTGGAACTCGCTGCAAACACACTACGATCAGATTCGCGATGCGCGCCTGCGCGACTGGTTTGCACCCGAGAACGATCCCGCGCCGACGCGCGCCGAACGGTTCACGCTTGCCGGCGGCGGTCTCGCGGCCGACTTCTCGAAGAACCGCATCACCGACGAAACGCTGAAGCTGCTCGTGCAGCTCGCGCGTGAAGCCAATGTTGAAAAACGTCGCGACGCGATGTTCGCGGGCGACATCGTCAATCCCACGGAAGGCCGCGCGGTGCTGCATACGGCGCTGCGCGCCAGCAATCCGAACGCGCCGTTCTACGGCAAGATTCAAGCCGAGCGTGCAAAGATGGCCGCGTTCGCCGACAAGGTCCGCAGCGGCGAATGGAAGGGCTATACGGGCAAGCGCATTCGCTATGTCGTGAACATCGGCATCGGCGGCTCGGACCTCGGGCCGAAGATGGTCGTGCATGCGCTGCATCACCTCGCCACACCCGACATCACCACGCACTTCGTCTCGAACGTCGACGGCGCGGACCTGTATCGCGTGCTGACCGAGATCGATCCGGAAGAAACGCTGGCCATCATCGTCTCGAAGACGTTCACCACGCTCGAAACGATGACCAACGCCAATTCGCTGCGCGACTGGTTCGTCGAGAAAGGCTGCCCTCAAAACGAACTCGCGAAGCACTTCGTCGGCGTTTCGGCGAATCCCGCCGAAGTCGTCAAATTCGGCATTGCGCAGGAAAACGTGTTCGAGATGTGGGACTGGGTTGGCGGCCGCTATTCGCTGTGGTCGGCCGTGGGCCTGTCGATCATGATCGCCGTCGGTCCGAAACAGTTCGACGAACTGCTCGCGGGCGCAAACGAGATGGACGAGCATTTCCGCAGCGCGCCGCTCGATCGCAACCTGCCCGTGCTGATGGGCATGATCGGCATCTGGTATCGAAACTTCTTCGGCTCGCAAAGCTATCTGGTCGCGCCGTACTCGGAAGCGCTGCATTTCCTGCCGTCATACCTGCAGCAGCTCGAAATGGAAAGCAACGGCAAGCAGGCGTGTCTGGACGGCTCGTTCGTTACCTACGATACATCCGCTGTCACATGGGGCGAGCCGGGCACGAACGGTCAGCACGCATTCTTCCAGATGCTGCACCAGGGGCCGACCATCGTCCCGATCGATTTCGTCGCAGTGCTGACGCCCGAGCACCCGCTCGTGTCGCATCATCCGAAGCTGCTGGCAAACTGCTTCGCGCAAAGCGAGGCGCTGATGCTCGGCCGCACGCGTGAAGAGGCCGAAAAAGTGGCCGGCCCGAACAAGCCGGAACTCGTGCCTCACATCATGTTCCCGGGCAATCGTCCTACCACCACGCTGCTCGTCGATGCCCTCACTGCCCGCTCGCTCGGCGCGCTGATCGCGCTGTACGAACACAAGGTGCTCGTGCAAGGCACGGTCTGGAACATCAACTCCTTCGACCAGTGGGGCGTCGAGCTGGGCAAGATCCTCGGCAAGGTCGTCGAGGCGGATCTCACCAGCGCCAGCACCGATGAAAAGAAGCACGACTCGTCGACGTCGGCGCTGATCGCACGGGCGCGAGCGGCACTGAAGCGCTGACCCTTCGTTCAGCGGCTTGAATGCAAACGGGCCTTCATCCAGAAGGCCCGTTTTTTTGCCCGCACTATCCGATCAGATCAGGCGCCCTGCTTCGATCGTCACGGTCGTATCGCAGCGGCGAGCAAGCTCGACGTCGTGCGTGACGAGCACCAGCGTCGCACCGTTTGCGCGGTTCATCTCGAACATCAGATCGATGACGGCATGGCCTGTTGCGGCATCGAGGCTGCCCGTCGGCTCGTCGGCGAACAGGACGGCGGGATGCGTGGCGAACGCGCGGGCAAGCGCCACACGCTGCTGCTCTCCGCCCGACAGCAGCTTCGGGTAATGCCGCATGCGCTCGCCGAGGCCAACCTGGGTCAGCAGTGTTCGCGCGCGCGCGTGGATGTCGCGTGCCGGCAGCTCGCCCTGCAGCTCGAGCGGAAGCGTGACGTTCTCGAGCGCGGTGAGATGCGGCATCAACTGGAAGGACTGAAACACAAAGCCGACGGAGCCATTGCGTAGCGCGGCGCGGCCGTCTTCATCGAGTTCCGTCAGTTCGCGGCCAAGCAGACGAACCGACCCCGAGGTCGCGCTGTCCAATCCGGCAAGCAGTCCGAGCAGCGTAGACTTGCCGGAGCCCGACGCGCCGACGATCGCCACGCGGCTGCTCGCCTGAATCGACAGGTCGATGTTGTCGAGGATCGTCAGCTCACCCGTCGCATCCTTAACCCTCTTGCATAAACCCCGCACTTCGATGACTGGACCGGTTTTCTTTTGCATGGTGAAGCGTAGGTTGAAAGTGCGCGCCGTTGCGTCGATCGCGGCGCTGACTGCGGCGTGTCTTTCCATCGTGATCGCCGCGACTTTTTCTGCGTCCGCTCAGGCCACCGGCAACACCACCGCAGCCGCTGCCATGACGAACCCCACTGGCAGCAATACGCAACAGGCGAAGCCGACGATCATCGTGCTCGGCGACAGTCTCTCCGCCGAGTACGGCCTGCCTCGCGACACCGGCTGGGTTTCGCTGATGCGTCAGCGTTTGTCGAGTGAGCGGATCGATTATAACGTTGCGAATGCGAGCATCAGCGGAGACACGACGAGCGGCGGGCGCGCCCGCCTGCCTGCGTTGATGCAGCGGCTCAAGCCCGCCGTGGTGATTGTGGAACTCGGCGCCAACGACGCGCTGCGCGGCGTCCCGCTCGACACCACGGAAGACAATCTCCGCACGATCATCGAACAGGCGCAGCAAGGCCACGCGAAGGTCCTGCTCGTCGGCATGTACGTGCCGCCTAATTACGGCCCTGACTACACGCAAAAGTTCCACGGGCTTTACGGGCAGCTCTCAAAGCAGTTGCGCGTGCCGCTCGTCCCTTTTCTCCTCGCCGGAATTGAAGACAAGCCGGACATGTTTCAGTCCGATCAGATTCATCCGACCCAACGGGCACAGCCCCTGCTACTGGACAACGTGTGGTCAGCGCTGAAGCCGCTGCTCCGCACTTCGTCTCAGTGAAAGTGAAGCGCCGTTGAGTGTTACAGCGCGCTAACAACTTGTTTCCGAATGAGGGGAACGTGATCACCCATGGTCGATCAGACAAATTCGTCTGAATTCGACAACCGGCTCCATGTGAGCGATTTCTGGAAGGAGATAACGTGAAATACTTACCGATTATCGCTATGGCCGTCGCCATTTCCGCTTGTGCCGCACAACCGCCCGCCGGCGTGCAGTCGGTTGGCACCAGCCAGCAGCCGCCGAAGGTCGTCGGCCAGTGCATTGCCAAGAAGTGGGCTGACAAGACCCAGCAGCAGGTCGTCGCACAAGATACCCTGGCCAACGACGCAGCGATGGACGTCTACGTCCCCGGCCAGCAGCCGCCGAACGGCGCGGCGGCCGTCGTGCGCCCGAACTATCAGGGCTCCGGCACGTGGGTCGGCTTCCGCGCCGCAGGCGGTGCCGGCAGCGACGCAACGGGCGATATCAGCGCCTGCCTGTAATCCTTCCCAACGCTTCTCGCAAAGCAAAAGCCCCGCAGTGTGCGGGGCTTTTTTTGTGGCGTATCGAGAGGCTGCACGCAGGCGGCCTCTGACTGGCTTATTCGCCTGACTGCGGGTTATCGAGCGAACCGTACATCTTCACCTTGGACCGCGCGCGCACCGCATCCAGATACGACTCGGCTTCAGCCTGCGCATTCACCGAGGCGATCTGCTGCTGCGCCGAGGCGAGACGCTGCGCATCGGTCGGCGCGGGCTGCACGACAGCGTTCACGCGATAGATCGCATAGCCGTCCGCCCCGAGGTCGACGCCGACGTAGGCCGGCAACTTTTGCGCATCGACCTTGTAAATTGCGCCCAATGCAGCGGGAGGCACACCTTGCGCGTCGCTGCGCGACACCTTCAGCGCAGACGAGAAGCCCTGCGTCGACTTCGACTTCTGCAGATCCGCCAACCTGGCCTCGCCTTCCTTGCGCGCGAGATCGGCAGCCTGCTGCGCGACCACCTTCTGACGCACGGCATCCTTGACGGCAGCGAGCGCCGGCACGGCGGCCGGCTTGAAGTCGGTCACGTGTGCCGCGATCAGCGTGTTGTTGCCGACGTCGATTGCCTGCGTGTTGTTGCGGTCCTTCGCCGAGTCGTTCGCGAACACGGCCGCGAGGAATTTCGGATTATTGAGCGGACTATCCGGCGGCAACGCGCTGTTCGGCTGCGGCGTCACCGTAGCCGTCTGGATCTGCAGCTTGTACTTGTCCGCGGCCGGTTGCAGGCTCTTCGCCTGTTCGTAGACGATCGACGTGAAGCCTTCCGAATCGTCGCCGAATGCCTTCGTGGCGAGTTGCGCCTTGAGATCTTTGGCGATCGAATCTTTCACTTCGTCGAACGGCTTCGTCACCGACGGCTTCACGTCCGTCACCTTGACGATGTGATAGCCGAAGTCCGACTGGATCAGATCGCTGATCTCATCCTTCTTCATCTTGAAGACGGCGTCGTCGAAAGCCTTGCCGCCCGCGATCATGCCCGGGCTGAAGTAGCCCAGATCGCCGCCCTTCGACGCCGAACCCGGGTCCTGCGAATCCTGCTGCGCGAGCTGCGCGAACTGGTCGGGATGCGCCTTGATCTGCGTGAGGATTTCCTGTGCTTTCTGCTTTGCCTTGTCCTTGTCGGCGGCGCTCGCGTCTTTCGGCGCCGAGATCAGGATGTGGCTCGCGCGCACTTCACCCACCGTGCGGTAGTGAGCGATGTTGTCGTCGTAGTACTTCTTGAGATCCGCGTCGCTCGGGTTCGCCGATGCCGCGATCGTTGCGGGCGACATCACGAGATACTGGATCGTGGCCGTGGCCGGCGTCGCGAAGTCGTTGCGATGCGCGTCGTAGTACGCCTGAATTTGCGCGTCAGTCGGCTGCACCTTCGACTCGTACTCCTTTGCGCGGAACGCGAGGCCCTGCACTTCGCGCTGCTGCTCGGCCAGTTCGGTCAGATGCTGTGCGAGCGTCTTCGGCGTGAACGAGGTTTGCGTGATGGCTGCGGGCAACTGTTGCATCGCCATGCTGTAGCGAACCTGCTCCTGGTATTGATCGGGCGTGATGCCCTGCATCGCAAGGAGTTCTTTGTATTTGTTCAGGTCGATCGAGCCGTCGGGATTCTTCAGCGAGCCGATCACGGGATCGGCCATCAGCGCGCGACGCAGTGCATCGTCGGACACCGTCAGGTGCAGACGTTGCGTCTCGTCGGCGAGCACGCGCTGCTGGATCAGCCCGTCGAGCATCTCCTTGCGGCGCTCCGGCGTATCGAACATCTTCGAGTCGAACTGTGCGCCGAGCATCTGACGCGCGCGGTCCATCTGCTGACGCCACGCGTTGTCATATTCGCCGCGCGTGATCTTGTGCCCGTTGACGCTCGCGACATTCGCGCTCTCGTCAAAGAAGCCACGGAAGCCCTGGATACCGACAAAACCCAAACCCGGCAGAATAACCAGGATGAGCATGAACATCATCAGACGTTGGTGATTGCGAAAGAAATCGAGCATGCTTGAGGAGGCAAAAGTCGGATGCCAAAAACGGAACGCCCGATAGTACATCAGCGGGCAATAAAAAAGGCGAACCGGAGTTCGCCTTTCTAGGATACTGGCGGAGTGGACGGGACTCGAACCCGCGACCCCCGGCGTGACAGGCCGGTATTCTAACCGACTGAACTACCACTCCTTATGCTGCATACACTGCAGCGTGTCACTTCGATCTGGAACTGGTGGGTGCTGAGAGGCTCGAACTCCCGACCTACGCCTTGTAAGGGCGCCGCTCTACCAACTGAGCTAAGCACCCGCTCCGAGATCGCCGCTGCCTGACTCTCGATGCCGACTTGCGTCGACACATTCATCAAGCAGCGAGCCCATTAGTTTAACGCATCCTTTAGCGCTTTGCCAGGCCTAAATTTAGGAACCTTGGCTGCCTTGATCTTGATTGCTGCGCCCGTGCGCGGATTGCGACCCGTGCGTGCCGTGCGCTTGCCGACGGCGAAGGTGCCGAAGCCGACCAGCGTGACCGAACCACCCTTTTTCAACGTACCCTTGACGCCACCGATCACGGCATCCAACGCGCGACCTGCTGCCGCTTTCGAAATGTCGGCTTGCTGCGCGATGTGATCGATCAATTCCGTTTTATTCATTCCAGGCCCCCGAGAATGTAGTTGGGCAATCATGAAAGCGCTTATGCGCCCGGTTATATACGGCACGGCAGATTTGCCGGCCACTCATTAGAATGGGCCGAAACCCTTGTGTCAAGCGGGATTGAGCCTGATTCGAGGGGCTCGCCGAGGGGCTTTCGATGACCGGATCTTGCAAGCGATGGATGCGGATGCAACCAGTTTACCGCGCGCTGCAAGGTCTCCTGGATAACAGCAAATGGCGCGGCTGGTCGTCTCGTCGGCCAAACGTTTGCTTTGTGCAGGCAATAAAAAACCCGCGGACGCGGCCGCGGGTTTTTTTGATCGCTGTTGACTGAGCTAACCAATACGGCGCTCAGTGCATCGCGAGTCTGGCTTAGTGCTTCACGACATCGCTTGCGCCCGAGTCTTTCGACTCACCAACGGGCGCAGCCGCCTTCGGCTCTTCTTCCGGCAGCGGAGCCGGCCCATGTTCCAGCGCCAGTTCCAGTACCTTGTCGATCCAGCGCACGGGCACGATCTCGATCGCGTTCTTCACATTGTCCGGAATCTCCGTCAGATCCTTGACGTTTTCTTCCGGAATCAGCACGAGCTTGATGCCGCCGCGATGCGCTGCCAGCAGCTTCTCCTTCAACCCGCCGATCGGCAGCACTTCGCCGCGCAGCGTGATTTCGCCCGTCATCGCGACATCCGCGCGCACGGGGATGCCCGTGAGCACCGACACCAGCGCCGTCGTCATCGCGATACCGGCAGACGGACCGTCCTTCGGCGTCGCGCCTTCCGGCACGTGAATGTGGATGTCCTGCTTCTCGAACGCTTCGTCCTTGACACCGAGACGGCGCGAACGCGAACGCACCACCGAGCGCGCGGCTTCGACGGATTCCTTCATCACGTCACCGAGCGAACCCGTGCGGATCACATTGCCCTTGCCCGGCATCACGGCCGCTTCGATCGTCAGCAGATCGCCGCCCACTTCCGTCCACGCGAGGCCCGTGACCTGGCCGGTCTGGTTTTCCTTCGCGGCCAGACCGAAGTCGTACTTACGTACGCCGAGGAACGTGTCGAGGTTCTTGCCGTCGACGGTGACTGCCTTGTCCGCCTTCTTCAGCAGAAGCATCTTCACGACCTTGCGGCAGATCTTCGAAATTTCACGCTCGAGCGAACGCACGCCCGCTTCACGCGTGTAATAGCGAATGATGTCGCGGATGGCTGCTTCCGTGACTTCGATCTCACCCGGCTTCAGGCCGTTGTTCTTCTTCTGCTTCGGCAGCAGATAACGTTGCGCGATGCTGACCTTCTCGTCTTCCGTGTAGCCCGACAGACGGATCACTTCCATCCGGTCGAGCAGCGGCGGCGGGATGTTCAGCGAGTTCGACGTCGCGACGAACATCACGTCCGACAGGTCGAAGTCCACTTCGACGTAGTGGTCGGCGAACGTGTGGTTCTGTTCCGGGTCGAGCACTTCGAGCAACGCCGACGACGGATCGCCGCGGAAATCCATGCCCATCTTGTCGACTTCGTCGAGCAGGAAGAGCGGATTGCGCACGCCGACCTTGGTCAGGCTCTGCAGGATCTTGCCCGGCATCGAACCGATGTACGTACGACGATGGCCGCGAATCTCGGCTTCGTCACGTACACCACCCAGTGCCATGCGCACGAACTTGCGGTTCGTTGCGCGCGCAATCGACTGGCCCAGCGACGTCTTGCCCACGCCCGGCGGCCCGACGAGGCACAGGATCGGCGCCTTCACCTTGTCCACGCGCTGTTGAACCGCGAGGTACTCGAGAATGCGTTCCTTCACCTTCTCGAGACCGAAGTGGTCTTCGTCCAGCACGCGTTCGGCATTCGAGAGGTCGTTGTTGACCTTGCTCTTCTTGCGCCACGGCAGGCCGATCAGCGTGTCGATGTAGTTGCGCACGACCGTCGCTTCCGCCGACATCGGCGACATCAGCTTGAGCTTCTTCAGCTCGGCGTCGGCCTTCTTCTTGGCTTCCTTCGGCATGCGCGCAGCCGTGATGCGCTTCTCGAGTTCTTCGAGATCCGCACCCTCTTCGCCTTCGCCCAGTTCCTTCTGGATTGCCTTGACTTGCTCGTTCAGGTAGTACTCGCGCTGGCTCTTCTCCATCTGACGCTTGACGCGTCCACGGATGCGCTTTTCGACCTGCAGAATGTCGATCTCGGCTTCGAGCTGCGCGAGCAGATGCTCGAGGCGCTCGATGACCGGGAACATTTCGAGAATCTGTTGCTTCTGGTCGAGCTTGAGCGGCAGATGCGCAGCGATCGTGTCGGCAAGACGCCCTGCTTCATCGATGCCCGACAGCGACGTCAGAATCTCCGGCGGGATCTTCTTGTTCAGCTTCACGTACTGATCGAACTGCGACACGATCGCGCGACGCAGCGCTTCCGTTTCAGCGCTATCGGCGTGGTCGGGTTCGAGCGGCATCACTTCGCACGAGAATTGCGTTTCCTGCTCTTCGATCGACAGCGTCTTGGCACGCTGCAGACCTTCGACCAGCACCTTCACGGTGCCGTCGGGCAGCTTGAGCATCTGCAGGATGTTGGCGATACAGCCAACCTCGTACATGTCCTTTTCGGTCGGCTCGTCTTTGGCCGCCGTTTTCTGGGCAACAAGCATGATGTGCTTGCCACCTTCCATTGCGGCTTCCAACGCCTTGATCGACTTCGGGCGACCCACGAAGAGCGGGATCACCATGTGTGGGAAAACGACTACGTCGCGCAGCGGGAGCAGCGGGAGTGTGACGCGTTCCGGCGGGAGGAGTTGGGTTCCTGACATTTCATTTCCCCATGAGTGGAATCAGTTTGTTCGATAGTTGAGGCCGACAAAAAAGATTGCAAGCCTTCGCGTGTGGGAAAAGTTCAGTGACTCCAGAAAAACGGTCCATCCTGACGACACGATAAACGAAAAAAGCCGTTCACGTTGCCATGAACGGCTTTTTTTCAAAAATCGGGAAGCCGATCAATTCGAACCCGCCACCTTCGGCGCGTCTTCGTAGATCAGTAGCGGCTTTCCGTCACCATCAATAACATTGTCGTCAATAATGACTTTGCTGACGCCCTTCATGGCCGGCAGTTCATACATGACGTCGAGCAACGCCTGTTCGAGGATCGAACGCAAGCCACGTGCCCCCGTCTTGCGGCGGATCGCCTTGCGGGCGACGGCCTGCAGCGCGGCGGGACGGATCTCCAGCTCGACGCGTTCCATATTGAACAGCTTGTGATACTGCTTGATGAGCGCGTTCTTGGGTTCGACCAGAATCTTCATCAGCGCGGCTTCGTCCAGCTTGCCGAGCGTCGCCACCACGGGCAGACGTCCGATCAGTTCTGGAATCAGGCCGAATTTGATGAGATCTTCCGGCTCGACTTCGCGCAGCACTTCGCCGGCATCACGATCCTGCTTGCTCTTGACGCTCGCACCGAAACCGATCCCCGTTTTTTCCGTACGGTCGACGATCACTTTTTCGAGGCCGTCGAATGCGCCGCCACAGATAAACAGGATGTTGGTGGTGTCGACCTGGATGAAATCCTGGTTCGGATGCTTACGCCCGCCTTGCGGCGGCACCGACGCCATCGTACCTTCGACCAGCTTCAGCAGCGCCTGCTGCACGCCTTCACCCGATACGTCACGGGTAATCGACGGGTTGTCCGACTTGCGGCTGATCTTGTCGATTTCGTCGATATAGACAATGCCACGCTGCGCCTTGTCGACTTCGTAATTGCAGTTTTGCAGCAGCTTCTGAATGATGTTTTCGACATCTTCGCCGACATAGCCGGCTTCCGTCAGCGTGGTCGCGTCGGCGATCACGAACGGCACGTTCAGCAGGCGTGCAAGGGTCTGCGCGAGCAGCGTCTTGCCGGAGCCGGTCGGCCCGATCAGCAGGATGTTGCTCTTCGACAATTCGACGTCGTCCTTCTTGTCGAGATGCTTCAGGCGCTTGTAGTGGTTGTAGACCGCGACCGCGAGAATTTTCTTCGCGCGTTCTTGCCCGATCACGTATTGATCGAGAATGTCACGGATTTCCTGAGGACTCGGCAGGTCGGACTTGGACAGGCCCGTTTCCAGACCCGCGCCCGCTGCTTCGTCGCGAATGATTTCGTTGCACAGGTCGATACATTCATCGCAGATGAATACCGACGGGCCAGCAATCAGTTTTTTAACTTCGTGCTGGCTCTTGCCGCAGAACGAGCAATACAACAGCTTCTCGCTGTTAGAACCTTTTTTGTCCGCCATAGATGTGTGAGCCTCCGGACACTCGAATGACATGATACGCCGTTTGCCCACCTCGTTCAGTTCGGGGCGGGACGGACGCGCAAAAGCTGTGACGGCGTTTGCCGCAGGCGTTCAGACGGGTCTTATTATTTCACAAGGTTTCGCGCCGGCGCTCTTCCCCCAATTTGGAGAAAAAGCGCTCCGGATGAGCCATGTTTCAACGATTGTTTACGGACGCTTATGCAACACCTGGTCGACGAGGCCGTAAGCCTGTGCATCGTCGCCCGACATGAAGTTGTCGCGGTCCGTGTCGCGCTGGATGCGCTCAACCGGTTGCCCAGTGTGGTGCGACAGCAACTGGTTCAGGCGCTCCTTCAGGTACAGGATTTCGCGTGCCTGAATTTCGATGTCCGATGCCTGGCCGCGCGCGCCGCCCAGCGGCTGGTGAATCATCACGCGAGCGTTCGGCAGCGCGAAACGCTTGCCCTTCGCGCCCGCCGCCAGCAGGAACGCGCCCATGCTGGCCGCGAGGCCCATGCATAGCGTCGAGACATCCGGCTTGATGAACTGCATTGTGTCGTAAATCGCCATCCCCGCCGACACCGAACCGCCCGGGCTGTTGATGTAGAAGCTGATGTCCTTGTCCGGATTTTCGCTTTCCAGGAACAGCAATTGTGCGATCACGAGGTTCGCAGTCTGATCGTTCACTTCGCCAACCAGGAACACCACGCGCTCCTTCAGCAGGCGCGAATAGATGTCATACGAACGTTCACCGCGGCCGCTCGTTTCGACGACGATCGGCACGAGGCCGAGCGCTTGCGCTTCGAGATCCCGATCCCGCGACGACTGCGAGGTCAACGTGTCCAGCATTTGAGCGCGAAAGGTCATGCAATGGATCCTTGTCAGGAAATGTTCTGATAATGGTTCAGGACAAGTAGGTGCGGCCGCGCGTTTCTTCAAGAGCCAAAACGGCCGACAAGCGTTCTTTTAGCATAATCGGCTGCGCTCATATGTAAAAACGGCGTGCGGGCCGTCGCTCGGACAGCCAGCACGCCGTTACAGCGATGCTATTACGCTTGCGCCGTTGCGCTTGCCAGCTCTTCGAAGCTCACTTCCTTGTCCGTCACCTTCGCCTTGCTCAGCACGAAATCGACGACGTTGGACTCAACGACATACGCTTCCATCTCGGCAAGGCGCTGCTGGTTCGAATAATACCAGCGGACGACTTCCTTCGGGTCTTCGTAGCTCTTCGCGAACTCGTCGACTTCCGCGCGGATCTGTTCCGGCTTGGCCTGCAGCTCGTTGGCCTTGACCAGCTCGGCCAGCACGAGGCCCAGCTTGACGCGGCGCTCTGCCTGCTCGGCGAACATTTCTGCGGGGATGGGTGCGTCCTTCGCGTTCGGCACGCCGCGTTGCGTCAGATCCTGACGCGCCATTTCGACGAGACGTTCCTGATCCTGCTCGATCAGCGCCTTCGGCACGTCGAGTTCGGAGATCTTGAGCAGCGCGTCCATCACCTGGTTCTTCACGACAGCCTGCGTGCGGCGCTTCGCTTCGCGCTCGAGGTTGTCACGAATCTCGGCGCGCATCTTCGTCAGGTCGCCGTCTTCGATGCCAAGCGACTTCGCGAACTCGCCGTCGATTTCGGGCAGATGCGGCCATTCGATCTTCTTCATCGTGATGGTGAACTGCGCGGTCTTGCCGGCGACTTCCTTGCCGTGATAGTCCTCGGGGAACGCAAGGTCGAATTCCTTCGACTCGCCGACCTTCAGGCCAAGCGCGGCCTTTTCGAATTCCGGCAGCATGCGGCCTTCACCCAGGACAAACGCGAAGTCGTCCGCGCTGCCGCCCTGGAACGCTTCACCGTCGATCTTGCCGATGAAGTCGACCGTGACGCGGTCGCCGTCCTTCGCAGCCGTGTCCGCGCCGCCGTCGCCGTGCTCGCCGGCTTCGCCGCGAGCGTGGTAGTGCACGCGCTGCTTGCGCAGGATGTCCAGCGTGCGGTCGATTTCGGCGTCGCTGATGGTGGTCTTGGTGCGTTCGATTTCAGCCGTCGCGACGTCGCCCAGCTTCACTTCCGGGTAAACCTCGAAGGTCGCGTCGAATGCGTATGCGCCTTCCGTCGCATCCGTCTTCGGGCTGAAGCTCGGCTGGCCAGCGACGCGCAGGTTTTCCGCGCGGCTGATGTCGAAGAATTCCTTGCCAACCTTGTCGCTCAGCACTTCGGCTTCGACCTGACCCGCGTACTGCTGCGTCACCATCTTGAGCGGCACTTTGCCCGGGCGGAAACCCGGCATGCGCACGTTTTTCGCGAGTTGACGGATGCGCGCATCCACTTCCTTCTGCACCGTGTCTTTCGGCAAGGAAATCGTCACGCGGCGTTCGAGCTTGCCGAGGTTTTCAACAACGTTAGCCATGGCTTCAATCGTCCTAAAATTATTCGAGCGAATCAGTTATCTTGTGTGCGCCGCCTGTCGATGTCCGCTTTGCGTCGTGCGTTCGACACTGCGCGTTGCATTCGCTGTTGCGCGGGTCGCCGCTACGCTTCGCTCAGTCACGTGTGACATCGATCGCGTGCCTCTCGCCGCGGGCTGTGAGGCCGCCGGCGGCACAGTTTGGGTCAGAGAGCCAAATATTTTAGCAAACTATTTGCGCGCCTAGCCGGATTCGCTGTTTCGCGATCTTTTGTGGCTTGCGAAGCCCGATTCCGGCCGCCTTTCGGGCGATTCCAAAGCCGCTCGCGATCCACCACGGTCCGCGCCAGCTGTGAATCAAAGTCAATTCTGCCTATACCTTCCGGTATATTCAGTCGCGCGCCGCATGCTGATAAGCTTCACCACATCCTGATACGCCGCTGCCGCGCGCATAGGCGTTCCGGGCGCTTCATCGCATCGCGGCGAGCACAGCGATGCCTACTCAAAGCAAATCATCAGAGACACCATGCCGAATACGCCGTCCGCGCCCATCGTCGTCATCGCTCCTGACTCGTTCAAAGGTTCGCTCTCCGCGGAGCAGGTCGCGCAATCCATCGCGACGGGCATTCTGCGCGCGCGGCCCGACGCGACGATCCGTGTCTGCGCAATGGCCGACGGCGGCGAAGGCACACTCGACGCCATGCTCACCAGCGGTGGCGAACGGCGCACGCTCACAGTGCAGGGCGCGGCGGGACCTGCGCGTGAAGGCGCAACAGGGCTTCTCGCCGACGGCAGCGCGATCATCGAAACCGCGGAGGTCGTCGGCATCACGGACCCTGTCGGCATGGGCGTTCCCGTGGAAAAGCGCAGCACGCGCGGCATGGGCGAAGCCATCCGCTCGCTGCTGGACGCGGGTGTGCGGCGCTTCTTCGTCGCGCTCGGCGGCAGCAGCACGAACGACGGCGGCGCGGGTTTGCTCGTCGGTCTCGGCCTCAAGCTATTCGATGCGCAAGGGCATGAACTCGACGCGACGCCCGAGCAGCTTGCTCAACTGGCGCGTGTCGACGCATCGGGACTGGATGTCCGTCTGCAAGAGGCAACGTTCGTCGGCATGTCGGATGTAGACAACCCGTTGACGGGCGATCACGGCGCAACGGCAGTCTTCGGCCCGCAAAAAGGCGTAAAGCCGGAGCAGGTCGCGGCCATCGACGCCGCCCTCACCCGCTTCGCCGACCTCGTCGAGCCGGCCATGAATCGCGTCGCGCGCAACCAGCCGGGTGCGGGCGCGGCGGGCGGACTCGGGTTCGCATTGCATATGCTGGGCGCCGAATTCGAGCCGGGCGCGGAAGTGGTCGCGCGACAGATCGGACTCGACGCGGCACTCGAAGGCGCCAACTGGCTCATCACGGGCGAAGGCCGCTCCGACGTGCAAACGCTGCACGGCAAGGCGCCCTTCATCGCCTGCCGGCACGCGCGCGCCGCGGGCGTGCCCGCCACGTTGCTGTCGGGCGCTGTCGACCCGTCGGCGCTGCCAAAACTCGCCGAGCATTTCAGCGGATGCTTCTCGCCGGCCCCCGGCCCGATCACGCTAGAAGTCGCGATTCGCGACGCAGCGACCTTGCTTGCGAACGAAGCCGAACAGATGACGCGACTCAGGTTTGGCCCGCGTTGACCGCGCGAGCGGATGCAGCAACAATCACATCACCGGACTGCATCCACTCACAACGGGAAGACCATGAAGGCCTCCGATAAAGCCGGACTCGAACAGTTTCTGACGTATCGTCTGCACGTGCTGAATAAACTTTCCGAGCGGGGCATCAGCGAACGGTATATGGCCAAGCTGGACGTGACGCTACCCGAGGCGCGCGTGATTGCATCGGTTGGATCGTTCGGACCATTCTCGATCATGGACCTCGCGCGCCACGCGAACCTCGACAAAAGTCAGGCGAGCCGCGCAGCCGAAGCGTTGATCAGACAAGGCCTCGTGCAACGCGAAGCGAGCGCGGACGACGGCCGCGTGGTGCTCGTATCGTTGACCGCAGAAGGCCGTGCGCTCTATCGCAAAGTGATGCCCATCGCACGCAAGTGGAACACTGATCTGTTCGATTGCCTCGACGACCGCGAGAAAGTCGCGCTCAGCGAAGCACTCGACAAGGTGATCGAAACCGCGATCGCGCGCAACGCAGCGTAGTCAGGTCAGACGAAGTCCGGGGCGAACGTTCATCGGCGCTTGCCTGGCGCCGGCGAACCCGTCGTTGCCGAATTCCTTAAACACTCATTCACAAGTCGGCCCGCCTATGCGTCTCGCAAGGCGGCGTTCGCCTTTCTGGTCGCGATACAACGGATCGTGCATCACGCAATGCGCGTCGGGCATCGCGCGATGAATCGCGGCATGCATGACAAAGCCCGCCGGGTTCACACGATGCGGCGAACCATCGAGCACATTCCCGTCTACATAGACCTTCATCAGATGCGACGCCGTCGCTTCGGTGTAGTGCAGGCCGAACGGGTTGATCAGAATATGGCTGTGCGTGCCGGGCACGCGCACGGTGATGTGGTTGTAGATCAGCTTGGTCCAGCCGGGCATCGCGAACACGCGGTACGTGCCTGCAAGTGTCACGCGCAGCATGCATTGCGCGTCGATGTCTGAGGGTGGTCGAACATCGGCTGGTGCCATTTGCACGCCCCTCTTCTTACGCGTTGACGAGCTAAAGGATCGCTGATCGCAGAACAGGAGAATCTGGTTGTGCGTGCAACCAGAGGGTCGATGTCGTGCGTCGCGAGAGACAGCGTACAAGACACAGAGAACGACTGAGTCCAAGCGGATCGTAAACCGGACTTGCTACGATCGCGCTTCGCTCTATCTCACTGATTTTAAGGATCGAAAATGAAGAAGGTTGTTCTGGCACTGGTCGCTGCGGCCGCAGGTTTTGTGAGCATGTCCTCGGCATTCGCATACGACCACCATCACGAGTGCCATAAGGTGAAGGTGCATCATCACTGGGAAAAGCGCTGCCACTAAGAGTAGCCGCGAATCTTCGATGTGATGAGCCAGCCCCGCCTTCGTGCGGGGTTTTTTGTGCGGGTCGATTGATTGGCCGCGAGTCTGCGCGATCGTCGCGTCGGGATGCAAAAACAAAAAACCCCGCGCGTCGAAACAGGCGGGGTTCTGTGTCAATCAATGAGAAAAAAGTGGTGCGAGGAAGGGGACTCGAACCCCTACACCCTTGCGGGCGTCAGGACCTAAACCTGGTGCGTCTACCAATTTCGCCATCCTCGCAGCCGGGCGATGCGTGAGGTGCAGCACCCGATGTCTCACTGGCGATGGACGTCGCGATGTCATCGCCATGTCGTTCGCGTGGACAAATCCGAACCTGTGGGCTCAGACCCGCCATCTCCACGAACGAACGCGCCTGAAAAACACGTCCGATCGCGGCACCGCCAAAAGCGTAAGCGCGAGATTCTAACCGATTGATCTGCGCTTGTCTGCATCTGTCGAATACGGTCGATGCTACAATTTTCGGTCCCTCGTGCACAGCCGTGCGCGACTGCCTCCCCACAAGCCAATTCCCGTGAATTTCGACGAATACTGCCTGCAGAAAGCAGCGCCTCCCGGCTCGAGCACCTACTACGCACTGCGCCAGGCGCCCGTCGCCCGGCAGCCATTGCTGACTGCGCTGTTCGCGCTGCGTCGCGAGTTCGAAGAAACCGTGAAGGAAACGACCGATCCGACGATCGGACGCACGAAGCTCGCGTGGTGGCAAAAAGAAGCGGCCGCGCTCGCAGCGGGCGAACCGACGCACCCCGTGTCGCAGGCGCTCGCTGCGCATCTGCCCGATGTGCAGGCGGAATATCCCGCGTTGCAGGCGTTGATCGCGGGCTTCGAAATGGACCTCGATCAGGCGCGCTATCTCGACTATCCGAACCTGCGCCGCTATATGGCCGGGGTCGGCGGCAACTTCGCGTGCGTCGTTGCGCGCGCGACGGCGCGCGATCCGTCGCAGGCTCAAGTCTGGGCCGCACCGCTCGGCGAGGCCTTGATGCTCGCGCAGATCGTCGTCGAACTCGGTAACGACGCGCGGCATGGCCGCATCTATATTCCCATCGACGAGATGCAGCGCTACAACGTGACGGCGGCGGATCTGATCAACCGCAAGTACACGGACGCGTTCACCGAATTGATGCGTTTCCAGACAGCGCGTGCCCGCGACTCGATCCGCAAGGCGCTCGATGCGCTACCCGTCGGCGAGCGTCACTCGCAGCGCACGCTGCGCGCGTTGGCTGCACTGGCGCTGGCGTTGCTCGACGAGATCGAGCGCGACGGCTACCGCGTGCTTCATCAACGTATCGCGCTCACGCCGATCCGCAAGCTGTGGGTTGCATGGCGAGCGGCGCGCAAGCACTGACGTTCAGGTGCGCAGCAACGGCAGCGGCGGGACGTCGTCCTGAAGGACCGCGTTTGCATCCAGTTTCAGGAACGGGCCGAGCACGGTCGCGTAGATCTGTCTGAAGTCGATGTCGACGGGTAGATTGCCGTCCGTATCGAGCCGCGCCAGATCGGCCGCGCGACCGTACACACCTCCACGCACCTGACCACCCAGCACGAAATGCGCGGCGCCGCCGCCATGCCCCGTGCCGCGATGAACGTTTTCGCGCGCGGAGCGGCCGAACTCCGAGTACGTCACGACGAGCGTGTCACGCCACCTGCCGCGTCGCGTCAGTTCCGTGCGAAGGGTCGCGCAGCCTTCGGCGAGTTGCCGGAGCAAAGCCGCGTGCTGCGCCGGCTGATTGCTGTGCGTGTCGAAACCATCGAGCGTTAGCCGGATCGCGCCGCACATATGCGGCGCAAACCGGTCGACGACCGTGCGCAGCGCGGCATCGATCGAATCCCGAAGCGTCGGCGCGCTCACCCGGAGTGCTTGCGCGACGCCGGAAACGCGATCGCCCTCGCCTCGATACGCGTCGAGCCAACCGGCGTGCGGCGCGGCGTCGGGATCATCGACACGCGCCCAGGCGTCATCCGCCTCGACGCGCGCTGCGCAGCCCGCGAACGGCCCCGGCTCCGCACTGCCGAACGAGGCCGCCGCCACCTCTCGCTGGCTCGCGGGCCATTGCCCGATTGCACGCGTCAGCCAGCCGTCGTGTCGATACACATCGGCCGATGATGCCGTGTCCCAGATCTCCGTCGAGCGGAAATGCGATGCATGATCCTGCGCGCAACCGACACCCTGCACGACGGCCACTTCTCCATCGCGCCAGAATGGCAGCAGCGCACGCATCGCGGGATGCAGCGCGACACGCTCGTCCAGCGGCAGCACGCGCTCGCGCGGTATCGCAATGTGCTCACGCAACGCGTAGTAAGTGGAATCGGCGAAAGGAATGACGGTGTTCAGACCATCGTTTCCGCCTTTCAGTTCGATCAGAACAATCAGCTTGCCCGGCGCGCGGCCCGTTGCGCCTGCATCCAGTTGCGTCGATATGCCGCTGCTCGTGTGTGGCGCGGCGAAGACGCGTGGCATGGATAGCGACGCACTTGCTGCCGCCGCCATCGTCAGAAACTCGCGCCGCTTCATCGATGCCTCACTGGATGAATGACCTTATTCGACACGAACGGCAAACACGCGGCCGTCGCGCCGAAGCGTCGCCCGTCGGTGACGGTGCATGAAAATCAGGCGTCAGCGCTTGTACAACTCGCGAACGGCATCTTCGATATGCTGTCGTAGCAAACGCCGTTCTTCAGGCGTCATGTGCCCGTCGCGCCGACGTTGATCCAGATCGGGCGGCACGGCAGTAGCGCGCATGATCGTGTCGGATGCGGGACGATCCGCGTCGGGATTGTGCGGCTGGCGGCCCGAGCGGGTATGCGGGCGCGGTGGCGGGCGTGTGTCGGTGTTGCGTTCCGTCGAGGAATCGGCATGGGCAGGAACCGGGCTCAACGCGCTCGCGAACACGATCGCAACAGCTACAGCGATCACGCTCAGGCGCATGTTCGGCCAGACCCCTCCCTTCATCTTTTTCCCTTCGTGGCGCGGCAACCGGCAACCTCAGATACGTGTATTGACTCCGGCTTGAAACCGGGTGCGAGAGCTTTATTCGAGTGAAGTATCTACCGAACTGGCGCAAACAGTAAAGGAGTGTAAGCGCCAAGGCTTTACGTCGTGCCACAGGCCGGGTAAATTTTGTAACTGACTGTTACGTGATAATTGGTGCAAACGTGCACCTCTCTCTAATCGCGCTAAGATGCCGACCATGGAAACCAAAAACCCTTCGAAAATCCTCGTCGTCGATGACGACCCGCGTCTGCGCGATCTGTTGCGCCGCTACCTCGGCGAGCAGGGCTTCAACGTCTACGTTGCCGAGAACGCGCCCTCGATGAACAAGCTGTGGGTGCGCGAACGTTTCGACCTTCTGGTGCTCGACCTGATGCTGCCGGGCGAAGACGGCCTTTCCATCTGCCGGCGCCTGCGCGGCAGCAACGATCGCACGCCGATCATCATGCTCACCGCCAAGGGTGAGGATGTCGATCGCATCGTCGGGCTCGAAATGGGCGCTGACGACTACTTGCCCAAGCCGTTCAATCCGCGCGAGCTGGTCGCGCGCATTCACGCGGTACTGCGCCGACAGTCGCCATCTGAATTGCCAGGCGCGCCGTCGGAGACATCGGAAGTCTTCGAGTTCGGCGAGTTCGCGCTGAACCTCGCAACGCGCACGCTCACCAAGGCCGGCCAGGAAATCCCGCTGACCACGGGCGAGTTCTCGGTGCTCAAGGTGTTCGCGCGTCATCCGCGCCAGCCCCTGTCGCGCGAAAAGCTGATGGAACTCGCGCGGGGCCGTGAATACGAAGTGTTCGACCGCAGCCTGGACGTGCAGATTTCGCGTCTGCGCAAGCTGATCGAGCCGGACCCGGGCAGCCCGCGCTTCATCCAGACGGTCTGGGGTCTCGGATACGTGTTCATCCCCGACGGCGCAGCCTGAATTTGCCGTTCCAGTTGTCTCTCTTCTGCCATAAGAAGGCCGCATGCGGATCGACCGGCGCCTCCTGACGCTCGCGTTCGGCGGCCTGTTCTGGCGAACGTTCCTGCTGATCGCGCTGTTGATCGCGGTCAGCCTCGCCGCCTGGTTCCAGAGCTTCCGCGTGATCGAGCGCGAGCCGCGCGCACAACGCGTCGCGCTGCAGCTCGTCGCAATCGTCAAGCTCACGCGCACCGCACTCCTCTATTCCGATCCCGATCTGCGGCGCGCACTGCTGCAGGATCTGGAAAGCAATGAAGGCGTGCGCGTGTATCCGCGCGAAACCACCGACAAGTACAAGCTCCAGCCCGACGAATCGCTCAACCGCCTGATCGAGCATGACATTCGCGGGCGCCTCGGCGACGACACGATCATCGCGCAGTCGGTGAACGACATTCCCGGCGTCTGGATCAGTTTCAAGATCGACGACGACGATTACTGGGTGGCGCTCGATCGCGATCAGCTCGATAGCGTGACGGGCCTGCAATGGGCCGGCTGGGGTATTTTCGCGCTCGCGCTGTCGCTGTTCGGCGCGGCGTTCATTACCAGTCTCGTGAACCGGCCATTCGCGCGGCTCGCGATGGCGGCACGCAAGGTCGGCTCCGGCCAGGCGCCGGAGAAGCTGCCCGAACGCGGCATGGGCGTGGCGGCCGAAACCAACCGAAGCTTCAACCAGATGGTGCAGGACCTGGAGCAACTTGAAGCGGACCGCGCGCTGATGCTGGCGGGCATCTCGCACGACC
The DNA here is from genome assembly GCF_020177535.1 of Paraburkholderia sp. XV. Taxonomy (NCBI): domain Bacteria; kingdom Pseudomonadati; phylum Pseudomonadota; class Betaproteobacteria; order Burkholderiales; family Burkholderiaceae; genus Paraburkholderia; species Paraburkholderia sp. XV. The sequence goes on from NZ_JAGUUD010000058.1 coordinate 28,677, forward strand.
TGCGCACGCCGCTTGCGCGTCTGCGTCTGGAAACGGAAATGAGCCCGTCCGACCAGGCGACCAAGGACGCGATGATCGACGACATCGAGCAGATGGACATGATCATTGGCCGCTTCCTGGATTACGCGCGCCCCGTGCAGCGGATGCCGGAACCCGTCGACCTTTCCGTGATCGCAGGGGAACTGGCTGCGCGCATGTCGAGCGAAGATGGCATGCGGCTGGTGACGCGGCTGGCGCCATCTGCCGTGATCGAGGCGGACGAGACGGATATCCGAAGAGTCGTGGGCAATCTGATCGAGAATGCGCGCAAGTACGGGCTGTCCGAGTCCGATGGCATCCCGCACGTGATTCTTGAGACGCGGGTGTCGCATTCGCGGGTCGAGTTGTCGGTGGTCGACGAAGGTCCAGGCATTCCCGAGGACCAGTTGGCGCTTGTCACACGCCCCTTCTACCGCGTGAACTCGGCGCGCACGCAGGCCAACGGCACGGGGCTCGGCATGGCGATCGTGCAGCGGCTCGTGGGACGCTATCGGGGCGCGCTGAGGCTACGCAACCGCACGCCATTGCCGGGGCTCGAAGTGACGATCGAGTTCCCGCTCGCCAAGAGCGTCTGAAGCGGACAGGAAGCCGGCCGGAATTACCGGCTTCCGTTTCAGATTGCTGCATTCTTGTGCAATATTTTCCCGAATTTCGTGCGAGACAACCTAATTCCGAACTGCTCTATTGCCATATTTGAGAAAATCTATCTACATATTTAGAAAAAAACTATTGATGCGATTGATTAATAGAGTTATAGTCTCAAGCGTGTAACGTGTTCGTTACAGCCAGCAGGTAGTTTGAGCGGGTTGTTTTGAATCTCATTTGCCAATTCTCAAGGAGTCAGCGCATGAAAACTGTGGGCGATAAAGTCGAAGCCTTTACCGTGACGGCTGCGAAGCCGGGTTTCAACAACCACGAAGAAAACGGCGTATCGGCGTTCGAGGAAATCACGGAATCGTCGTTCCCGGGCAAGTGGAAGATCATCTATTTCTACCCGAAGGACTTCACGTTCGTCTGCCCGACGGAAATCGTCGAGTTCGGCAAGCTGGCCAAGGACTTCGAAGAGCGCGACGCCGTCCTGCTGGGCGGCAGCGTCGACAACGAATTCGTCAAGCTCGCATGGCGCCGTGAACACAAGGACCTGAACAAGCTGAACCACTACGCGTTCGGCGACGTCAAGGGCGAGCTGATCGACCAGCTCGGCGTGCGCGACAAGGAAGCCGGCGTCGCACTGCGCGCCACGTTCATCGTCGATCCGGACAACACGATCCAGCACGTTTCGGTGAACAACCTGAACGTCGGCCGTAACCCGGAAGAAGTCCTGCGCATTCTGGACGGCCTGCAAACGGATGAGCTCTGCCCGTGCAACCGCGCAGTCGGCGGCGCGACGCTGTAAGGACTCGCAGCTGAAAGCCCGCTAAGCTTGAAAAGGCCAGCGGGCTTTTTTATCGGCAATTTGATAGGAGATATCAATGGAATTCATCTCAGCGATTAAAGAACTTATTCCTGATTACGCCAAAGACATTCGCCTCAATCTCGACGGCACGATTGCGCGCTCGTCGCTGCAAGGCACCGATGCCGTCGGCGTCGCGCTGGCCGCCGCGTTCGCCGCGAAGAGCCCGAAGATCATCGCCGCGATCCGCGACGCAGGCGTGCTGTCGCCGGAAGAAGTCAATGGCGCGCTGACGGCCGCTGCGCTGATGGGCATGAACAACGTCTGGTATCCGTACGTCGAGATGACGGAAAACGCCGATCTGAAGTCGCAGCCGGCTGGCTTGCGGATGAACGCGTACGCGTCGCATGGCGGCGTCGACAAGCGCCGCTTCGAAATGTATGCGCTCGCCGCGTCGATCATCGGCAAGTGCCATTTCTGCGTGAAATCGCACTTCGACACGCTGATCAACGAAGGCATGAGCTCGACGCAACTGCGCGACGTCGGCCGTATCGCGGCGGTCGTCAATGCAGCCGCTCAAGTGATCGTGGCCGAAGGCAAGTAAGCCGCGCGCACGCCGCGCCTGAAGCAAAACGCCACGCTTAGTGCGTGGCGTTTTTGCTTGACCGGGGCAAAAGTCAGCGCGGTTGCGTCTGGCTGTGCAGGCGGCGCGCAGGCAAGCGCCGCGCGATCGCCGCCTCGAAAGGCTTCTTCAGTTCGAGCAGCCGCTTCTCGACCAGATGCCACGACAGATGCGCGAGCAGCACGGCAAGCGCGAATTGCAGCGTAAGCGCGCACAGCGTGTGAACCCACGTCGGTGCGGCGAACCAGGCGGGAGCGAAGCCGAGCTTCGACGGAATGAGGTTGTGAAACAGATAGAAGCCGTAGCTGATCGTGCCGAGATAGTCGAGCGGTTTGATTTCGAGCGCCGACACGACGATGCTGCCAGGGCTGTTTGCGATCCACGCGAACAGCACGCAAAGCGAGAGCGCAAGGCCAATGTCGATCCACGCGGAACCGGCGGCTGAAAACGGTAAGGCCAAGGTGCTCCACACCGGCTGCGTTGCGAACACCAGCACGCCGAGCGCGCCGATGATGCCTGTTGAACAATGCCCCGCGGCTCGCGCAAGACCACGCTCGCGCCCCAACACCCCACACAGCCCGCCGAGCGCGAGCAGCGCGAAGTTCAACGGCGAGCATGCGTAGATCAGCGGTTCGCTGGCGTCGGCGGCATGCATCGCGAGATGACCGGCCACGCCTGTCAGCACGACGAGCGCGCACACTGCTCGATGCCGCGACGCCGGCGTCAGCACCAGCAGAAATGGCGCGACCAGATAGAACTGCTGCTCGACGGCGAGACTCCAGAAGTGCGACACCGTCCCGGGCCAGCCGTCCTTCACCACGCCGATCCAGTAGTCGGACAGAAAGAAGTAATGCCACGCGAGACCGAGATCGACATCGCGCTGATAGAACAGCGCGTGCGCGATCGTCAGTGCGAGCAACAGCAAGTAGTAGATCGGGAAGATGCGCAATGCGCGCTTCATGAAGAACACGCACATCACGGCTTCGCGGCGCGCACTGCCCGCTTCGACACGCGCGCGATTGCGATGCAGTTCTCCGATGATCAGAAAACCGCTGATGAGAAAGAAGATCCAGACGCCGAGCTTGCCGACGTCGACGGTTTCGACGTGCGCCTTGTGCGACAGGAACACCAGCACGACAGCCAGCGCTCTCAGCCCGTTGAGCCCGCGCACATGTTCCTTCGCGTGCCCCGCATGTTTGACGCGCGTGTCGACCGCCGTCATTGTCCGTCCGCTTGACTTCATGCGAACCACTGTAAGCGGACAAATATCGACAAAAATGCGCGACCGCGCGTTTCGATTTTTTTAATGCACGTTGTCGTCCGAAACCGGCAAATGATGCAGATTCACACTAAGACGCATACGCGGATCAGGCAAATCTGACCCGCTCCACAGAACGACGCCGCAACGCTCAGGCGCGCAGCAACAGCGCGGCTGCTTGCGCTTCGATGCCCTCGCCGCGCCCCAGATAGCCGAGCTTTTCGTTGGTCTTCGCCTTCACGTTGACGCGCTCGATGGGCAGATTCAGATCTTCGGCGATATTCGCGCGCATCCCGTCGATATGCGGCGCGAGTTTCGGCGCCTGTGCAATCACCGTGCTGTCGACGTTCTGAATCGTGAAGCCCGCCTTCGCGATGCGCGCCGCGCATTCGCGCAGCAGCACGCGGCTGTTCGCGCCTTTGAACTCGGTTGCCGTATCCGGGAAATGACGGCCGATATCGCCGAGCGCGGCCGCGCCGAACAGCGCGTCGGTGATCGCGTGCAGCAGCACGTCGGCATCCGAGTGGCCGAGCAGCCCGCGCTCGTAAGGAATCGTCACGCCGCCGATGATGAGCGGGCGTCCCGGCACCAGTGCGTGAACGTCGTAGCCTTGTCCGATTCTCAAATCCATATGCGTGGGGTTCCGTTGTTTCGTGAAAGCGTTGTGATGATGCTGAAGCCATGACGGCCGCGCGCCCGCCCCGAGGACGCAGGCGAGGCGCCCGTCAGCCCGGCGTGCCGCGCCCGAGTATCGCTTCGGCCAGATCGAAATCTTCCGGGTACGTGACCTTGAAATTGCGCAAGCTGCCTTGAACCAGTTTAGGCGCGTGACCCGACCATTCGATCGCGCTCGCTTCGTCGGTGAGATCGTGGCCGTCGCCTTGAGCGCGCAGAATCGCTTCGCGCAACATGCCGATGCGGAACATCTGCGGTGTCTGCGCCTGCCACAGGCCGTCACGCGGTTCGGTGTGATCGATGCGGTTGTCGGTATCGGGCGTCACGCGCTTGAGCGTGTCCGCGACGGGCAGCGCCATGATGCCGCCCACGGCGTCGTCCTTCAGCGTGCCGACCAGCGCGCGGATCAGCGCAGGCGTGATGCCGGGGCGGGCCGCGTCGTGCACCAGCACCCAGTCGTCGTCGCGCGCGCCGAACTCGGCCAGCGCATGCAGCCCGTTGAGCACGGAAGCCTGCCGCGATGCCCCGCCGCAGCGCCGCACGGCGAAGCGCAGGCCCGCGAAGCGGCGCGCGTCGAAATGCTGGTCGTCGGGCGCGATCACGACGAGCGTCTGCGCGAACTCGCTGCATGCGTCGAACGCGGCGAGCGAGTAATACAGCATGTCGCGTCCCGCGACGGTTCGATATTGCTTGGGCATCGGCGCGCCCGAACGGCTGCCGGTACCGGCGCAAGGAATCAGGGCAAAGAGGCGGGAAGTCACGGAACGGACGCGTTGCAGGTGAAAGTGAAGGACGGATTTTATAATAGGTCTTCGGCACGCATGCCCCGGCACGCGTAAACTTGCCGGTCACGCACCGTCAGCGACGCGCCCACGAGGCGCCCGCTGGGCGTTTGCATTGATTCCCGTGTTGCGGGCAGGCGGGGTTGTCAGCCGCTTGCAGCACCGCCCAGCATGAGTTGCAGCACCATTTACCGTCATTCGTTTGCAGTCGATCGTTGAACCGCTGTTCATTGGCGTCACCCAAAGGCCGTTTCCCTTTTATGCCCGACATCGCCGCATCCACGCAGTCCTCCTCCTCAACGCCCGTCGCGCTGGTCAAGGCCGGCCAGCGTTTCGTGTTCGACGGCACGCACGGCTCGTCCGACGCGCTGCTGATCGCGCGCTACCACCTCGCGTACAAGGCGCAGGTGCCGCTGCTGGCCGTCGTCTGCGCGAGCGCCGTCGATGCACAGCGGCTGTCGCAGGAACTCGCGTTCTTCGCGCCTGAGGCCCGGGTGCGCCTGCTGCCCGATTGGGAAACGCTGCCGTACGACTCGTTCTCGCCGCACCAGGATCTCGTCTCCGAGCGTCTCGCGACGCTGCACGATCTCGGCGAAGCACGCTGCGACATCCTGCTCGTGCCGGCGACGACCGCCCTGTACCGGATGCCGCCCGCCTCCTTCATGGCCGCCTACACGTTCTCGTTCTCGCAGGGCGAGCGTCTCGACGAAGCAAAGCTGAAAGCGCAGCTGACGCTGGCCGGCTACGAGCACGTGAGCCAGGTCGTGCGGCCCGGCGAATACTGTGTGCGCGGCTCGCTGATCGACCTCTTTCCAATGGGCTCGCCGCTGCCGTACCGGATCGACCTGTTCGACGACCAGGTCGATTCGATCCGCGCGTTCGATCCCGATTCGCAGCGCAGCCTCTACCCCGTGAAGGACGTGCGCCTGCTGCCCGGCCGCGAGTTTCCGTTCGACGAAGCCGCGCGCACCGCCTTTCGCAGCCGCTGGCGCGAGGTGTTCGAAGGCGATCCGAGCCGCGCGTCGATCTACAAGGACATCGGCAACGGCGTGCCGTCGGCGGGTATCGAATACTATCTGCCGCTGTTCTTCGAAGAGACGGCGACGCTCTTCCACTACCTGCCCGACGGCGCGCAACTCGCGTTCGTCGGCGATCTGGACGCCGCCATCCGGCGCTTCACCGCCGATACCAGGCAGCGCTACAACTTCCTGTCGCACGACCGCGACCGGCCAATCCTGGAGCCGCAGCGCCTGTTCCTGTCGGACGAAGATTTCTTCACGTTCGCCAAGCCGTTCGCGCGCCTGTCGTTGCCCGGCAACGCGGGCGGCGGCTGGGCCGTGCCGCTGCCCAATCTCGCGATCGACCGCCACGCCGACGATCCCGTCGCCGCCTTGCGCGCGTGGCTCGCGACGACGCCGAACCGCGTGCTGTTCGCGGCGGAATCGGCGGGCCGGCGCGAGACGATTGCGCAACTGCTCGCGGACAACGCGCTGCGCCCCGCTTCCGTCGACAGCTACGGTGACTGGCTGACCTCCGACGCGCGCTTCGCGCTAGGCGTCGCGCCGCTCGCGAACGGCTTCGCGATTCCGGGCGAAGGCGTCGCGATCCTCACCGAGACGGAACTGTACGGCCCGCTCGCAAGACGCACGGGACGCCGCCGCCAGGAACAGGCGAGCAATGTCGATTCGATGGTGCGCGATCTGTCGGAGCTGAAGGTGGGCGACCCGGTCGTGCATTCGCAGCACGGTATTGGCCGCTACATGGGCCTCGTGACGATGGACCTCGGCGAAGGCGAAACCGAATTCCTGCACCTCGAATACCAGGGCGACAGCAAACTGTACGTGCCCGTCGCGCAGTTGCACGTGATCTCGCGTTACAGCGGCGCGGACCCGGAAAGCGCGCCGCTGCACGCGCTCGGTTCGGGCCAGTGGGAAAAGGCCAAGCGCAAGGCCGCGCAGCAGATCCGCGACACGGCGGCCGAACTGCTGAACCTCTATGCACGCCGCGCCGCGCGCGAAGGTCATGCGTTCGCGCTCGAACCGCGCGACTACGTGAAGTTCGCCGAGAGCTTCGGCTTCGAGGAAACCCCCGACCAGGCGGCCGCCATTGCCGCCGTGATCGGCGACATGACGAGCGGCAAGCCGATGGACCGCCTCGTGTGCGGCGACGTCGGTTTCGGCAAGACGGAAGTCGCGTTGCGCGCGGCGTTCATTGCAGTGATGGGCGGCAAACAGGTAGCGCTGCTCTCGCCCACCACACTGCTCGCCGAGCAGCACACGCAGACCTTCACCGACCGCTTCTCCGACTGGCCCGTGCGGATTGCCGAACTGTCGCGCTTCAAGAGCACGAAGGAAGTGAGCGCGTCGATCCAGCAGATCAACGAAGGCAGCGTCGATATCGTGATCGGCACGCACAAGCTGCTGTCGTCGGATGTGCAGTTCAAGCGGCTGGGGCTGGTCATCATCGACGAGGAACACCGTTTTGGCGTGCGCCAGAAGGAAGCGCTGAAAGCGCTGCGCGCCGAAGTCGACGTGCTCACGCTGACCGCAACGCCGATTCCGCGCACGCTCGGCATGGCGCTGGAAGGCTTGCGCGATTTCTCGGTGATCGCGACGGCGCCGCAAAAGCGCCTCGCGATCAAGACCTTCGTGCGCCGCGAGGAAGACGGCGTGATCCGCGAAGCAATGCTGCGCGAACTGAAGCGCGGCGGCCAGGTGTACTTCCTGCACAACGAAGTCGAGACGATCGAAAACCGCCGGCAGATGCTCGAAGCGCTGGTGCCCGAAGCGCGTATCGCGGTGGCGCACGGACAGATGCACGAGCGCGAACTGGAACGCGTGATGCGCGATTTCGTCGCGCAGCGCGCGAACGTGCTGCTATGCACGACCATCATCGAAACGGGCATCGACGTGCCGAGCGCGAACACGATCCTGATTCACCGCGCGGACAAATTCGGTCTCGCGCAGTTGCATCAGCTGCGTGGCCGCGTCGGCCGCTCGCATCACCAGGCGTATTCGTATCTGCTGGTGCACGATCCGCAAGGGTTGACGAAGCAGGCACAACGGCGTCTCGAAGCGATTCAGCAGATGGAAGAACTCGGCGCGGGCTTCTATCTCGCGATGCACGACCTCGAAATTCGCGGCACGGGCGAAGTGCTCGGCGACAAGCAGTCGGGCGAGATTCACGAGATCGGCTTCCAGCTCTACACGGACATGCTCAACGACGCCGTCAAGGCGCTGAAGAACGGCAAGGAGCCGGACCTCACGGCACCGCTGGCGGCCACGACCGAGATCAATCTGCACACGCCCGCCATCCTGCCCGCCGACTATTGCGGCGACGTGCAGGAGCGTTTGTCGCTGTACAAGCGGCTGGCGAACTGCGAGCACAACGATTCCATCGACGGCATTCAGGAAGAGCTGATCGACCGCTTTGGCAAGATGCCGCCGCAGGCGCATGCGCTGGTCGAAACGCACCGCTTGCGCCTCGCCGCGAAGCCGCTCGGCATCTCGAAGATCGACGCGGGCGAAGCAGTGATCGGCCTGCAGTTCATTCCGAATCCGCCCATCGACGCGATGCGGATCATCGAGATGGTGCAGAAGCACAAGCACATCAAGCTCGCGGGTCAGGACAAGCTGCGCATCGAGAGCCGTAGTCCCGATTTCACCGTGCGCGTCGCGACCGTCAAGGAAACGCTGCGTGCGCTCGGCGCACCGACCAAAGGCGCGGCGGACCGGCGCGTCGCTTCATAAGCCCGCCAGATGACGGGCGCTGTCGACACGGCATCGATCGTCGAACTGCTGACGGCGCTCGTGCGCGTGCCGAGCCGCGGCGGCATCGATGCGCGCGCACCCGTGCTCGAATGTATCGAAGCGTGGCTCGGCGCGCATGACGTAGACACGCGCCGGCTCGCTTCCGCCGACGGACAACCGCTCGCGCTTCACGCGGCAATACGCGGCGCGGCCCCAGGCCCGCATTACCTGCTGAACGCGACGCTGGACACCGCGAGCTTTGGCGACGAATCGACGTGGACCTGTCCGCCGCTCGCCGCACGGGTCGAAAACGGCTGGCTCCACGGACGCGGCAGCGCGGACAGCAAGGCGGCCGTCGCGATCTTCGCGCATCTCGCCGCCGCGTTCGCGAAGCGCATTAACACGCTTGCGGGCACGCTCGGCGTGCTGTTCGATCTCGACGAACATACGGGCCGTTTCGGCGGCGCCCGCGCGTTCTTCGACGTGCCGGATGCGGTGAAGCCCGATGGTGTGTTCATCGGCTATCCGGGCATCGACCGTATCGTCGTCGGCGCGCGCGGGTTCGTTCGCGCGAAGCTCGTCGTGCACGGCGTCGCCGCGCATTCCGGCGCGAGCCACACGCGCGGACTCAATGCGGCGATACGCGGCGCACACCTGGCCGCTGCCTTGAACGAGGCCACGCTGCCCGTGGACCGAGCGTTCGATCGCCCCGCGCAATTGACCGTCACCGGTATCCGCGCAGGCGACGGCACATTCACCAGCGTGCCGGATCGTTGCGAACTCACCGTCGATTGCCGCCTCACGCCAGGTTTCGATGCTTCTGAAGCGCGACGTGTGATCGAAGACATCGTTCGGGATCGGGACGCGCAACACGATTCATCGCTTGCGACGTCGATCGAATGGATCGCGGGCTGGCCCGCCTACCGCGTGCCCGATTCGCATCCCATGACGCGCGCGCTGCATCGCGCAGCACGCCGCGAACTTGGCGCCGACCTGCCGCTGGCCGTCGCGGGACCGTCGAACATCGGCAACTACCTCGCGTCGCTCGGCGTGCCTGCATTGTGCGGCTTTGGCGTGCAATGCGAAGGCATCCACGCGGCGAACGAGCGCATCGAACTCGCCAGCATCGCGCCCGTCTATCGCGTGTACGAAAGCGCGTTGCTCAGCCTGCTCGCGCCCGACGAGCAACGCGCCTGACCCATCACCCGGGAACATTTTCAACGCGCGCCATCAATTGCTGCGTCGCGCAAAGCCCCGTCCGGCAAGCGACCGCGCTTTATGAGCTTTGGCTAATTAAGCGGTTTTTGGGTATCATCAAAACACACCCAAGCTGGAGCTCAAGTCATGTCACAGGTCGCTGACAAAGCGCTGTCCGCCCAAACGTCGTCTTCTTCCGCTGCTTCCGCCGAGTCTTCTTCCCCCGCTTCGCTCCCCTGGGTCACGCGCCTCGTGTCGATGGACACGGTCAGCCGCAATCCGAACCTCGGCCTGATCGAAACGGTGCGCGACGCGCTGCGCGAACGCGGTGTCGACGCCACCCTCACGCACGACGAAAGCGGCAAATGGGCCAACCTGTTCGCGACGATTCCGGCGCATGACGGCGAGACCAATGGCGGGATCGTGCTATCGGGGCACACGGACGTGGTGCCTGTCGACGGCCAGAAATGGGACAGCGATCCGTTCAAGCCCGAAGTGCGCGGCGACAAGCTCTACGGCCGCGGCACCTGCGACATGAAAGGCTTTATCGGCGCGGCGCTCACGCTCGTGCCGCAGATGCAGCAGACGAGGCTCGCCAAGCCGATCCATCTGGCGTTTTCATTCGATGAAGAAGTGGGATGCGTCGGCGCGCCGCTGATGATCGCCGACCTGATGAAGCGCGGCGTCAAACCGGACGGCTGCATCGTCGGCGAGCCGACCAGCATGCGCCCCATCATTGCGCACAAGGGCATCAACGCTTACCAGTGCTGCGTGCGCGGCTTCGCGGCGCATTCGTCGCTCACGCCCAAAGGCCTGAACGCAATCGAATACGCGGCGCGCCTGATCTGCTACATCCGCGACATGGCCGACCAGTTCCGCGAGCAAGGCCCGTTCGACCAGCTTTACGACGTGCCGTTCACGACGGCGCAGACCAGCACGATCAAGGGCGGCAACGCGATCAACACCGTACCCGCCGAGTGCAGCTTCGAGTTCGAGTTCCGCAATCTGCCCACACTCGATCCCGAGCCGATCTTCGCGCGCATCGACCAGTACGCGCGTGAAACGCTGTTGCCGAAGATGAAGCGCGAGCACGAAGCGGCCGCGATCGAGTTTACGAAAATCGCCGCGGCGCCCGGCCTCGACTCGACGGAGCAGGCGGCCATCACGCAACTCGTGCGCGCGCTCACCGGCGATCAGGACAAGCGCAAGGTCGCGTACGGCACGGAAGCGGGCCTGTTCTCGCTGGCGGGCATTCCGAGCATCGTGTGCGGGCCCGGCGACATCGTCCAGGCGCACAAGGCAAACGAATTCGTCACGCTCGATCAACTGGCGCAGTGCGAGCGGTTTCTCGGCAAGTTCATTCACAGCATGTCGGTCGATGCGCACGCGCACTGACTCGAGCAGCACATAACAACAAGCACAAACAGGAACAAGGCATAAAACGCGGACCTCACCCACAAGACGACGCACGCCATGTCCACCGCCACGCCGCAGCACACTGACCGTACGATCGACGGTGAGCCGATCCCGACGCTCGACGACATCGCCTCGCAGCACTTCGCGCTAACGCCGTGGGTCGTGCGAACGCCTGTGTTCGACCGGATGGATTTTCCGACGCTCGAAGGCACGCTCGTCAACTTCAAGTTCGAGCTGCTGCAGGCGGGCGGCAGCTTCAAGGCGCGCGGCGCGTTCTCGAACCTGCTCGCACTCGACGAAGCGCAACGCAGTTCCGGCGTGACCTGCGTGTCGGGTGGCAATCATGCCGTGGCCGTCGCTTATGCCGCCATGCGTATGGGCATCAGCGCGAAAGTCGTCGTGATGCACGCGGCGAATCCGGCACGCATCGCGCTGTGCCGGCAATATCGCGCGGAAGTCGTGATGGCCGACAACGTGGAAGAAGCGTTCGAGATCGTGCGGCGCATCGAGGCCGAGGAAGGCCGTTATTTCGTGCATCCGTTCAACGGTTACCGCACGGTGCTCGGCACCGCGACGCTCGGCTACGAATGGGCGACGCAGACACCCGATCTCGATGCCGTGATCGTGCCGATCGGCGGCGGCGGGCTTGCGGCGGGCATTTCGACGGCGCTGCGCCTCGCCAATCCGCGTGTGCATGTGTACGGCGTCGAGCCGGAAGGCGCGGACGTGATGAACCGCAGCTTCGCCGCGAATCACACCGTCAAGATGACCCACATGCATTCGATCGCCGATTCGCTGATGGCGCCGCACACCGAGCAATACAGCTACGAGCTGTGCCGCCGGCATGTCGACCGTCTCGTCACCGTCACCGACGACGCCTTGCGCGCCGCCATGCTCACCCTGTTCATGCAACTGAAGCTGGCCGTCGAACCTGCGTGCGCCGCCGCCACGGCCGCCCTGCTCGGCCCGTTGCGCGAGCAACTGCAAGGCAAGCGCGTCGGCGTGCTGCTATGCGGGACGAATACCGATCCTGTCACGTTCGCCGCGCACATCGAACAGGCGCGGGCGGCAGAAGTTTAAGCGGTTCGCTTCACGTACTTTTCACGCGCCTTGCCGCCGCCCGATTCGACCCGGGTGATGGCAGGCGCACCGTTTGCAAGCATCGACGGCTCTTCGTCACTTCCGCGACATATCGGCCAGAGCGCAACACGATCAGGCGCCAAATCATTTCACGCAGTGCCGATCGTTGGCTATCATGTCGCCATCGACTTCAAGGAGAACTGCCCGATGAGCATGATTACTGAATTCAAGGAATTTGCCCTCAAAGGCAACGTGATGGACCTCGCGGTCGGTGTGATCATCGGCGGAGCATTTTCGACTATCGTCAACTCCGTCGTGAAGGATCTGATCATGCCTGTCGTCGGCGTCGCGACGGGCGGCCTCGATTTCTCCAACAAGTTCATCCTGCTCGGACACATCCCCGCGAATTTCAAGGGCAATCCGGAGTCTTACAAGGACTTGCAGACGGCAGGCGTCGCGGCGTTCGGCTATGGCTCGTTCATCACGGTCGCAATCAACTTCGTGATTCTCGCGTTCATCATTTTCATGATGGTCAAATTCATCAACAAGCTGCGCGCGCCCGCCCCGGCCGCGCCTGAAGCGCCGCCGCCCACGCCCGAAGACGTGCTGCTGCTGCGTGAAATCCGCGATTCGTTGAAGCATTCGCCGCGTATCTGACCACGCCTCATCGAAGCGCCACGAAAGCGGCGCCCATATAAATTCGAAGGACGTGTTGCGCTTTGCGCGCAACACGTCCTTCTTTTTTCGCCACACGCGCGGGCTTAATCCGCTCTGGCCTCGCCTGCGTTCTTCTGCGTCTTCGCGGCTGCGGCGCTCTCGATCACCTGCTCGAGCTGCGAGAAATTGACGGGCTTGGTCAGATGCGACGTGAAGCCCGCTTCGAGGCAGCGCCGGATATCCTCGTCGCTGCCGAAGCCCGTCAATGCAACGGCCGGCGCATCGTCGCGCTCGCGGAACGCCTTGACGAAATCAAGGCCCGTACCGTCGGGCAAGCCCACGTCGCTGACGATCAGATCGAACGTGGCGGTTTGCGTGGCGGCGAGCGCATCGGCCACACGCCCGACCACCGTCACGTCATGGCCGAGCGTGCGCATCAGTTGCGCCATCACTTCGGCTGTGTCCGCGTGGTCCTCGATCAGCAGAATGCCCAATCCGCCCGCCGGCTGCACGCTCGCCGCCTCCGGCACGACCGGCTCGGCGTGCGGCTCGGCGGCCGTCGGCAGCGTGATCGTGAAGGTCGCGCCGCAGTGCGCGCCCGGACTTTGCGCCGTCACCGTGCCGCCATGCGCGTCCGTCAGCGCCTTGGTGATTGCGAGTCCAAGACCCAGCCCGCCGAACTGCCGCGACATGTTCTGGCTGCCCTGCTCGAACGCATTGAAGAGCTTGCCGATCTGCTCGGGCTCGATGCCGACGCCCGTGTCTTCCACGGATATCTGCACGTGCATCCGTTCGTCACGTGTGCGCACGTAGATATGGCCGCCATCCGGCGTGAACTTCGCGGCATTGCGGATCAGGTTCCACAGCATCTGCTGCAGACGCGCGCGGTCGGCGAGCACGAAATGATGGTGCGCATCGGTGCTGATGTGCACGTCCTGCTGCTTGGTCTGGATCTCGCTGCGGAACAGTTCGAGCACGCTGTCGATCACCTCATGCACGTCGACCGTTTCCAGCGACAGCCGCAGCTTGCCGTTCGCAACCCGCGTCAGATCGAGCAGATCGTCGATCAGGCGCGCCTCCAGTTCGACGTTGCGGCGAATCATCATGACGCCCGCGCGCACGGCGTCGGGCAGGTCCTGCATCATTTCGAGCATGCGCGCGCCCGCCAGCACGGGCGTGAGCGGTGTGCGCAATTCGTGCGACAGCATCGCCAGAAAGCGGTCCTTCGCGCGGTTCGCCTCTTCCGCCGCCTGGCGCGCGGCCTGCTCGGATGCAAGCAGTCGCTCGCGCTCCTCGATGGCTTCGCGTTGCGAATGGATGTCAGTGCAACTGCCGAACCATTTGCTGACGACCCCGCCCGCATCGCGCATCGCGGCAATGCGCGCGTCGAACCAGCGATACACGCCATCGTGCCGGCGAATGCGGAATTCGCTGCGATAGTCGGCGCCGTCGCCGCGCACCGTTCCAAGCCAGCTGCGGCGCGTCTCTTCGCGGTCGTCGGGATGCACGGCATCGATCCACGCAAGACCCAGCGCATGCGTGCCGTCGAGACCCGTGTATTCGACCCATTGCTTCGACACGAAATCGCAGTCGCCGTGGGCATTGCACGTGAATACCAGGTGCGGCAGCGCCTCCGACAGCATCCGGTAATGCGCCTCGCGCTCGCGCAACAGCAGCGCTTCTGCCGAGGCGCGCTGCATCCGCATCTGCGATAGCACGCGTTCGACGGCTTCGGGCAGATAGTCGAGATAGTCGCCCGCTTTCGGCACGACGTCGGAGACGCCCGAGCGCAGCGCTTCGATCACGCGGGATTCATCCGTGAAGCCGGTGACGAGAATGGCGGGGATGCGCACCCCTTCGCTGCGCAGGCGCCGGAAAAAGTCGAGTCCCGTCTCCGCGCCGTCGAGCTGATAGTCGAGCACGATCAGATCGGGTGAATTCGCGACGATCGCGCGATGCGCAGCCTCGACGCTGCTGCTCAGTTCGACCCGGCAGCCAGCGCGCTCCAGCGACTTGCGCGCAAGGCGCAAGATGCCTTCGTCATCGTCGACGACGAGCACGCGGGCTGTGGGTAACGTGGTTACGTCTTCTGTCATGCCAGATGATTCAGGTCAATGGGACGGACGAGGCTGCAATGGTGCCGCGTGAATACTTCGTGAACGCTGCGTGAATGCTGCGTGAATGCCTCGGCCCACCGGCAATCATGCTGCGGGCGCATAGCGCTGTCCCGGCGGCAGCTTCACGACCTGCAGGAAAAAACCCAGCCGCCGCACGGCTTCGATGAACGCATCGTATTCGACCGGTTTCGTGATGTAGACGTTGCAGCCCAACTCGTAGCAACGTTCGATTTCGCGTGGATCGTCGGTGGTCGTGAGCACGATCACGGGCATCGACGACGTCGACGGCGATTCCTTCAGCCGCCGCAACACTTCAAAGCCATCGACACGCGGCATCTTCAGGTCCAGCAGCACCACGTAATTCGCGAGTTCGTCGCGCGCCGGCCGGCCGGCGGCGCGCTCGCCCGCGCGCGGTTCGCCGAAGAAATAATCGAGCGCTTCCTGACCGTCGCCGAAGCGGACAAAACCGTTCGAAATCCCCGCGCGCCGCAGATTGCGCTCAACGAGCGTAGCATGCCCGTCATCGTCCTCGACCAGCACGATGCCGACCGACTTACCATCCGTTTCCCCGTGTGACATGTTCCCTCCGAAGCCCTTGCGCCGCATCTGTTCGATGCGTTGTGCGTGAGCTGCGACTGCGTGAATGGTACGACTCGCTGCCCGCTATTATGCGGCCGTTGGCTGACGGCTTGCTGCCCCTTTGCGCATGAGGCCGGTGCGTGTCATGCGCATCGACGGCGCATCAATAGCGCATCAATAGCGCATCGGTTGATCGGGCAGCGTGACGAAGAACGTCGACCCCGCCCCTTCCGCCGATTCGACCCACACGCGCCCGCCATGTCGTTCGACCGTGCGCCGCACGAGCGCAAGGCCGACGCCGTCGCCTTGCGCGACATCGCCGTGCAGCCGCTGGAACGCGCGAAATACTTTCGACATATAGGCAGCGGGAATGCCCATTCCATTGTCGCGCACAAAGTAAGTGCGGGTTCTTGGCGGCGACGCGAGCGCGCGCTCGGCAGGTGCGCCATCCAGCGCGCCGACTTCGATGCGCCCCGGCCGCGACGGATCGAGAAAGTTGATTGCGTTCGAGAGCAACTGGCTGAACACCTGTTCGATGGCGGACGGATCGCCCCACGCCGTGGGCAGATCGCGCACGAGAACCACCACGCGGCGCTCGTCGATGCGCTTTTGCAGCGCGTCGACGGCACGCGCGACCGCGCGGCCGACGCTTACGCGCTGCCATTGATATTCGAGCCGCCCCGCGCGCGAAATGCGCAACAGCGCTTCGATAATGGCCGCAGCGCGCGTCACCGACAAGCGCACATAGCGCAGCGATTCCTGCATGTCGCCGTCGAGCACATGCGCAACGCGTTTGTGTTCGGGCTCGGGCAGACGCGCATCGTCGATGGTCGCGCGCAGTTCGTCGCACGAAACCTGCAGTTCCTTCGAGAAACCCTGCATGTTCACAAGCGGCGAGCGCAGATCGTGTGACACGCTGTAAATGAACATCTCGTTGTCCTGCGTCTCCTGACGCAGGGTTTCGTTGACGCTCGCCAGTTCCGCCGCGCGCACTTGCAGCGATGTCTTGAGCGCGGCCTGTTTGTCGTCTGCCTCACGCAACAGCGCGCTGGTGCGATTCAACGCGGAATCGAGCGCGGCGATTTCGTCGTTGCCCGATAGCGGCGCGGGCAGCGGCTGCCCGCCGGCGAGCCGCTGCGCGTTTGCCGCGAGCACGTCCAGCCGCCGGCCGATGCTGCGCGCGAATCCCAATGCCGTGCCCGCCCACAGCAGCATCGAGCCGATCACGGCGCCCACCAGCGTCCATTGCTGGCGCTGGCGCGTTTTCGCGAGCGTCGCGTTGCGCTCGACTTCGAGCCGCGATGCTTCGTCGATGAATTCTTTCAACTGCGCACGAAAGCGCATCACCTGCGCAGGCAACTCGCCGCCTTCGAGCGTGACGAAGGGTTTCATCGTCGCGCCCGTGCGCAGCGACTGCGCGACAGACAGCGCCTGCTGCCGGTAGCTGTCCACTTCGTCGCGCATGCGCTGCACGCGCGCGGCCTGCGCGGGCGTATCGGCGACAGCGGTTTCGAGCCGCGCGAGCCGGTCGCCGATGTCGACCCACGCCGCATGGCGGTCCATGAAAGACGGGTCGCCCGCGACGATGCCCGTGCGCACGCGCGCGACTTGCCGGAGCACGGGGTTTTCGAGCGCGGCCGCCTGATACAGGATCTGCTTGCTGTCCGACGAGCGTTCGACGGCCCGTGTGGTTTGCGCCTGCATGTCGAAGACGACGCCGAGCAGCGCCAGTTCGATGGCGCTCGGCAACGCGATCAGCAATAAGCCTTTGGTGAACAGTTTCATGGATGGCTGGCGCAATACGGCATGAACGTGCGAGGCAACCGCGTCCTGGCATGTGGAACCGCCGCGCGTAATCATGAGCGGGGCGCATGCATCATGGCTGTGCGCCGCGGCCTTAACGTCGCTGCGCGACGAACGCTATCGATATTTTCACTCATGCGCCGCGCCCGTCGACTCGCCGAACCGGTGCAATGGGCGTGAAAACCGCGCCGCAACTGGGACGCGGCCATTATGGGCGGGCCCAACGCATATTTCAATGCGCGCCGAAGAGGGCTTGGCACACATAAAAATGTCTTTTTTTACGGTGCCGGAAACACGCGCAGCGCGGGTGAGTCTATTATTGAGACCAGATGCACAGGGGATGCGAAAGCGCACGGCGACGCGATTCGGCCTGGTTCGCACGGAACGATGGAGTGAGACAGACGAATCACCGTGTATCCGGCATTTTCGTATGCTATAAAAGATCGACGTGCGGCGCGCGAAGCCGGGAGTGGTCGCATGAGGACGCTGCGTTTCTTGCAATTCTTTTTCAGGCGAGTTTTTATGTCCTTCCCGAAAAAGCGCAGGCGCGCGAAGGTGGACGGCGACGAGTCGTTCCTCGCTGTGCTGCGACACTTCAAGCCCTTCGGTCAGCTCGACACCAAGATTGCGCGCGCCCGCTCGCAAGATGAGCCGGTGTTGTACGCGCATGTGCTGCCAGGACTCGATGTCCTGCTCTGCAGCGTGCGCGGCGCGCATCCACCGTATCCCGCCGTCGCCGAATCGCGCCGGCGCTGCATCGAATCCATTGCGAACGCGCTTGAACAGCCGCTCGACGGACTGGAGAACGGCGGCTACTGGTACGAGGCCGATGGTTTCGGCTTCCTCGTGTTCGCGAGCCGCGCGAGAGCGCGCATCCTGCCGGAGTTCGGCGCGACGCGCACGGCTGCCAGTACGCGGCGCGGCGTGCGGCGTCAGGATGCGGCGGGCGACGCGACACCGCGTTCGCTGCGTTGAATCCCGAAGATCAGGCGTAGCCACTCACACGAAAACACGGCCGCGAGATTCGCGGCCGTGGCGTTTTTGCGAGTCGATCATTGCGGGCGATGCATCCTTGCCCCGCGCTCAGCTTCCCTTGTAATCCGCCGCGTTCGACGGTCCCGGCAATGCCGCGCCGTTGTTCGGCTTTGCTGGCTGCTTCGACGGTGCGGTCGACGGCGCGACGGCCGACGCGCCCGGCGTCCCCGGCGGCAGCGGCAGAGCCTTGGCCTTCTCGCGCTGTCCCGGCGGCGGCGCGCTCGGATGCTGCGCCTCCATGGCCGCCATCAGTTGCTGACACGGCAAGGGCTTGTTGTTGCTCGGCGCGATCAGCGGGATCAGCGCGGCGAACGGATTGATCAGACCGAGGCCGACCATCGCGCCGCCACGCACGGCGAGCGCCGCCGCGTTCACGCCGACGTGAGGGTCCTTGAACGTGCCCTTCACATAGAGCGGCGAGCGCAACGAAAAGATCCGGAAGCCCTTCGTGTGCGGATGCACGCCGAGGTCCATCGACTCGTTCTTCAGGTTCACCGTGCCGTCGACGTTGATCACGGCGTCCTGCGTATCGAGTGCGAACACGCGTGAATCGAGCACGCCGTCCGTCACGACGAAATCGCCTGCCGCGCAATTGATCTGCACGTCGCGATTGCCGAACAGTTTTTCGTAGACCACATTCGCCACGTTCAACCCGGCCGCTTCCATCAGCAAACGGCTCACCGCGCCATCGGTGACGAGCAGTTTGACCTCGCCGTTCGACGAAGCCGCGAGCGCCGCGGGCGAATTGCCCGTCGCCGACAGCGCGGCGTCGCCGTTGATCTCGCCGAGCGCGTTCTGCATGGTCTTCGCGGTCGGCAGCAACTGCTTGAGCTTCAGGTGACGGGCTTCCGTCGAGAAACGGCCCTTGAGCGGCGACGCGCTGCCGTCGAGATGAATGTTCGACGCGAGCGACCCGCCTGCGACGCCGAACTTCAGCGGCGCCAGCGACAGCACGCCGTCCGTCATCACGACATGGGTGTAGAGATCGGTGATGGGCAGCGCCGGGTCCTTGATAATGCGGCGGCCCGTGAACTTCACGTTCGCGTCGATCGCTTTCCAGCGGTCGGTTTTGAACTCCTCGGCGGGCAGCGCCTTGTTCGACGGCTGGCGTGCGGTGTCGCCGCGCTTCGCCTTGCTGGCGTTGCTATCCGCGCCGATGATCGGCGCGAGGTCCTTGAACTGCAACAGATTCGAGACAAGGGTGCCTTCGAGCAGCGGACGTGTCGCGCGCTGCGTATAGACGACCGTTCCGTTCAGATCGCTGCCGCCGACGCGGCCTGTAAAATTTTCATACCGGAACACGCTGCCGCCCTGCCTGAAGTTACCGATCAGATGACCCTCCGTCGCATAGGGCGGCGTCTCGGGCAGCGTGATGCCCGTCAGGTCATACAGATGATCGAGGCTCGAGCCCTGCAGCCACAGGCGCAGATCGACGGCGGCGAGATGCGCGGGATCGGTGACGGTGCCGACCAGTGCGATGCGCAGATCGCCCGCCTTCACGTCGGCCTGCACGGGGAACGGCCGGGACGTGTCCTGCAACGCGAGCACGCCGCCGAGCTTGCCGCTGCCCGATATCGGCGAGCGGTTGTAAGTGCCCTTCACCGTCCAGCCGATTCCATATTGCGGCGAGTTCGCACTCTGCGCGACGGCTGTGCCTGGCGCGCTCGCCGTGGCGCCCGATGCGGCCACGGCCGTCGATGCGCCCACGCCAGCCGGCACGGACGCGCCCGACGCAACAGGCACGCCAGGCGCCGCAGCGGACGCGCCTGACGCCTCGGATGCGGCGGCTGCCTTCGCCTGCGCAGCGAGCTGCTTCGCACCCTGCTTGCCGACGACCTCCGCCGACGACCTGCGCGACGCCTCTTCCTGTTGCTTCATCGCTTCGCCGATGGGGATCGGCTGGCCGAGCGTATCGACCACCGCCTGCATGTCGATCTTTTTCTGCTCGTCCGACAGCGCGATATTGCCTTTATTCAGCTGGATGTCGTGCAGATCGAGTTTCCATTCCGACGGTCCCGCCGACGATTTCAGCTTGAACGTCCAGTTGTTGCGTCCGTCGAGGAGCCGTTCGAGATCGACGGATGGATTCACGACATTGATTGCCGGGATCACGATGTCGTGCGCGAGCAGCGGCAGCACTTTCACCTGGAAGTTGATTTCGTCGAGCGTCGCGAAGTGCTTCTGTTTCGCCCAGTCGGGATTGGCGATCGTGATGTTCTGCGCCGAGAAGCGCGGCCACAGCACCCACGAACGCCAGCCCGCCTCGCCGACGGGATGCCGCCACCCCACCTTCAGATCGCCTTCGATTGCAAACGGCCTGCCGATGGCTTCGCTGACCTTGTCGTTCACATAGGGACGCGCGCGATTCCAGTCGAACGTCAGAATGAAAACCGCCACCGCAACGATCAGGATCACCAGCACCGCGAACAGCCACGCGAGGGTTTTGCCGATTGTCTTGCCGACGGACATGCCAGACGAATGCAGCACAGCCATGAGCGCTCCGAAAAAATACTTGCGTCATTCGTCTGCACAGCACGTGCTGTGCCCGCGCGCGCTTCGTTATGATGATGCGCTGCGACACATTCCAATATGCCATGCCCCACCCCACCAAC
This sequence comes from Paraburkholderia sp. XV, assembly GCF_020177535.1. Taxonomy (NCBI): domain Bacteria; kingdom Pseudomonadati; phylum Pseudomonadota; class Betaproteobacteria; order Burkholderiales; family Burkholderiaceae; genus Paraburkholderia; species Paraburkholderia sp. XV. The sequence goes on from NZ_JAGUUD010000058.1 coordinate 49,691, forward strand.
CTGACGGACGCGCCCCTCGTCCAGGCGCAAAGCCTCGTTCGGCGCGACGCGGCGCGCGGCCAGACGCTACTGCATGCGACCAGCATCGCCATTCATGCGGGCGAGCGAATTGCGATCACGGGCCCGTCCGGGTCGGGCAAAAGCGTGTTCATGCGTGCCCTTGCGCTGCTCGATCCACTCGATAGCGGCGAGGTGCGGTGGCGCGGCAAGCGCATCGCACGGGCGACGATTCCGCTTTACCGGCGCCACGTCGCCTACATTCGCCAGCGGCCCGCGCTGCTCGACGGCACGGTCGAAGACAATCTGCGTTATCCGTACACGCTGCGCGCGTATCGCGATGTCCGCTTCGACCGCGGGCAGGCGGCCGCGCTTGCTTCGCAGGCCGGACGTGCAGGCGATTTTCTCGAACGCTTTGCTAGCGAGCTGTCGGGCGGCGAGGCGCAGATCGCCGCGTTGATCCGCGTGCTGCAGCTCGCGCCGGACGTGCTGCTGCTCGACGAACCGACGGCATCGCTCGATCCCGAATCGGCGCTGGCGATCGAAGGCCTGGTGCGCGCGTGGTTCGATGCCGCGCCGCAGGTGCGCGCGTGGCTGTGGGTGTCGCACGATCCGGCGCAAGCGGCCCGCGTGAGCAACCGTCATCTGACGATGCGCGCCGGCGTGCTCGACGATGCGCAGCGCACTATGCCCGATACGTCCACGCACACCGGGGAGCCGCCGCGATGACCTTGCAGAACCTCAGCCTCTGGGACGTCGCGCTGGCAGCGCTGCTGATCGTGGTGAACGGTGCGGTCTCCGTTCTGCTCAAGCTCGATCTCGAACGCAAGCTCGCGTGGGCGGCCGTGCGCACCGTCGTCCAGCTGCTCGCGATCGGCTATGTGCTCGCGTGGGTATTTGCGTACGCGCGCTGGTACGTGGTGCTGCCGCTGATGATCGCGATGACGCTGATCGCGGGCTTCGCGGGCGCGGGACGCGGCTCGCGCACGTATGCCGGGCAGCGCGTCGACAGCATCCTGTCGATCTGGGCGAGCGCGTGGCTAGTCGCGGCCGTTGGACTCTTTGCCGTGATCCGCATTCGACCGTGGTACGAACCGCAATATGCGATTCCGATCCTCGGGATGATTCTCGGCAATACGCTGACGGGGGTGTCGCTGGGCATTGAACGGATGACGGAGGAGCTGACCGCGCGCCGCGACCGCGTCGACATGGCGCTCGCCCTCGGCGCGACGCGCTGGGAAGCCGCGCAGGGACCGGCGCGCCAGGCGGTGCGCGCCGGCATGATTCCGACGCTCAACCAGATGGCCGTGGTGGGCGTGGTGAGTCTGCCGGGGATGATGACGGGCCAGGTGCTGGCCGGGCAATCGCCGCTGCAGGCCGTGCGCTATCAGATCGTGATCATGTTCCTGATCGCGGCGTCGTCGGCGCTGGGGACGGTGGGTGCTGTGCTGCTTACGTATCGGCGGCTGTTTTCGCCGGAGCACCGGTTTCTGGCGTCGCGGCTTGTCGAGCGGCGCTCGAAGCGCTGACGTGTGTGCGAGGCGAGCGTGGTGATCGATGCATGCACACCGCATGCAATTCAGCCGATGTGCATGGCTTGCGATACCGGATTGGATACCAGGACGCTTACGTCACCGTTTGGCCGACACGCTCACCTGCGAGCCGTCGCTGAGTGTCAGCGTCTTCGTGCTGCCGTTGGTCGGCATGGTGAAGCGCAGCACCTGGCTGACGCTTGCGTAGTTCGGGCACTTGAGCGACTTGCCATTGTTCGACACGGCCTTCGTGCCTTTCGGCGTTTGCGCCTGGAAGTTCATCTGCACGGTTGCGGTGCCGTCCCTGGCGACGACGGGTGCGAAGCGAATCTGCGTCTGACGGATCATGGCGCCGTTCGTGTCGAGCGGTAGCGACGACAGACCTGGGCAGTCGCTATCGGCTGCGACGGGGCCGCCGGGCGGCACGGTTTTCCAGGTGAAGTCGTCCGATTCTCCGGAACGGATGGTGCGGGTTTCCTGCGAGTTGCCGAACTGCTTCGACGTGACCTTGACCGTATAGCGGATGGGGCCGTCCGTGGCCGCCTGCGAAGTGACGGTGATGGGTGTCGCTGCGTGCGCGGGTGCCGGCAATGCGGCGGCGAGCGCAAGCGTTGCGCATGCGATGGAAGCTACAACAGAAATCGCGGGAAGTTTGACGCTGATGCTCATACTGTCACCTCGTTGTTGTGCTGCCGCGATCGCGCTGGCCGCGCGCGGTGGTTTTTTTTGCATGTTGCACGGGAAGTCTAACGCCAAGTGGTTGGCGTGGATGTGGGTTTGGGCTGGGATTAACCCGGGGTTGAGGTTGTTTTTTGCGCTGCGCGCGCGGGGGTGGGGTTGGTTGGGTGTGGCTGTTCTCGTGCCGTTGTTCGGTGTTTTTGGCCTTTGCGCTGGCATCCGCGTGACGTTAGCTCGCTTCAGGCGTCGCCCCTGTGCGGGGCGGCACCTACTTTTCTTTG